>DMTA01000380.1 GCA_003454835.1 Achromobacter sp.
CAGCACGGGGCTGGCCGCGGCGGCCGCAATCATTGCCGCGCCGGTGGCGGCCAGGCCGGCGCCCCCTTGCGCCGTGCGGTCCTGGACCTTCATCGAAAAGCCCGACGCGTTGCCCATCGACGGAATCGGCGGCGGATTCAGCGCAAAGATCATCGCCTGCGGAATCGACCGGAACGCCAGATTGCTGCGCCCGACCAGCGCATCGACTGCCTCGGAACGATCGGTGCGCTCGCTCCATGGGTGCAGGTCCACGAACGACAGCGCCGCCGTCTGCCCTTGGCCGAAGAAATTGAACCCGACCACCGATGCCACGTTGCGCACGGCCGGCAACTGGCGCAGCTGGCTTTCGGCCTGCTGCACGGCGGCCTCGGTCTGGTCGGCCGTGGTGCCGGGCGCGCCGGTGTACGACACGAAGAAATAGCCCTGGTCTTCCAGTGGCAGGTAGCCGCCCGGCAGGCGTGAAAACAAAAAGATCGTCAGCCCGCAGACGCCTAGAAAGATCAGCATCCAGCGCAGCGGGCGCAGCAGCATGTGCTCGACCGCCCGCACGTATTGGCGCGTCATCGCGTCAAAGCCGCCGTTGAACTTGTCGAACACCCACTGCTTGCCCTTCGAGATCCTGCCCTTGGGCGGCTGACCGTCCGGCAGCTTGAGCAGCGTCGCGCAGAGCGCGGCGCCCAGCGACAGCGCCAGCACCGTCGACACGACGATCGCCACGGACAACGTGATGGAGAACTGTCGGTAGATCGCGCCGCTGGAGCCGGGAAACATCGCCATCGGCACGAACACCGCCACCAGCACCAGCGTGCTGGCGATGATCGGCCCCCACACCTGGCCCACCGCCTTGCGCGTGGCCTCGGGCGCCGAGATTTTTTCGTCCTGCATGATGCGGGCGACGTTTTCCGACACCACGATGGCGTCATCGTTCAGCACCCCGATCGCCACCACCATGCCAAAGAGCGACAGCAGGTTGATGGACGCGCCAAACAGGAACAGGCCTGCGCAGGTGCCGATCAGCGCGATCGGCACGATCAGCGTGGGGATCAGCGTGCTGCGCCAGCTTTGCAGGAACAGGAACACCATCGCCGTCACCAGCAGCAGCGCCTCGACCATGGTGACCAGCACCGAGCTGATGGACGTCGTGATGAAGGGCGTGGTGTCGAACGGCACGGTCCAGCCGACGCCGGCCGGAAACACGGGCTCCAGCTCCGCCATCCGCTGACGCACCTGCCGGGCAACGTCCAGCGCATTGGCGTCGTTGGCCAGCTGGATGGCGATGCCGGCGGCCTCCTTGCCGTTGACGCTCAGCCGGAAGTTGTAGCTTTCGTTGCCCAGTTCCACTCGCGCCACGTCGCCCAGCCGCACCAGCGAGCCGTCGTTGTTGACCCGCAGGATGACCTGCCGGAACTGCTCGGGCGTGGAAAAGCGGCTCTGCGCCACGATCTGCGCGTTGAAGTCCGCGCCGCGCGCCAGCGGCAGATCGCCCAACGACCCGCCGATCGTCTGCGCATTCTGTTCCTGGACCGCACGCATCGCGTCGCTGGCCGACATCTGGAAGCTGGCCAGCTTGCGTTCGTCCAGCCAGATCCGCATGGCGTACGACGACCCGAACAGCTGCACGTCGCCCACGCCGCGGATGCGGCGCAGCTCGTTCAGGATGTTGTTGGACGCGAAATTGCCCATCTCGACGGCGCTGACGTTGCCGCTTTCCGATTGCAGCGCCAGCAGCATCAGGAAGCCGGACGACGCCTTGGTCACCGCCACGCCAAGCTGGCGGACTTCCTGCGGCAGCCGGGGTTCGACCCGGCTCAGGCGGTCCTGCACCTGGCTGCGGGCCACGTCCAGATCCGTGCCCGGCTGCAGCGTCACCGTGATCTGCGCCGTGCCGTTGGCGCGGCTGACCGACGCCATGTACAGGAAGTTGTCGACGCCGTTCATCTCCTCCTCGATGATGGAGGTGACCGTGCGGTCGATGGTGGTGGTGTCGGCGCCCCGGAAGGTCGCCTGGATCGTGATCGATGGCGGCGCGATGTTCGGGTATTGCTCCACCGGCAGCAGCACTACCGCGATCAGCCCGAACAGCAACAGGAACAACGCCACCACCCAGGCGAATACCGGCCGCAAGACGAAGAATGAGCCCATGACCGACTCCGCTAGGGTTTCGCGGCTTGCTGTTCGACCGGGTCAACCTGTTGGCCTGGCCTTATCTTGTGCCAGCCATCCACGACCACTTTCTCCCCTGGTTCGAGGCCGCGGCGCACCAGCCAGCTTCCGGATATCTGCTCACCCACCTCGATCTGCCTGGGCACCGCCGTGTTGTCGGGTCCGATGACGAACACGGTGGCGGTGTCGCCGTTCAACCGCGCCGCGCGCGCGGGAATCAGAACGCCCTCCTCGCGCACGCCGACGAGTATCCGACCGTTGACGAACTGGCCGGGCAGCAACTCACGCTGGGCGTTGTCGAAGCGAGCGCGGATGGTCTGCGCGCCCGTGGTCCGGTCAACGCTCAGATCCGCGAAATCCACGACGCCGGTCTCGCCGAACTCACGGCCGTTGGCCAGCGTAAGCTGCACGGGAAACGTATTGCCCGCCGTGGCCAGCGCGCCGGACCGCGCATAGTCGGTGAGGTCCATGATGGCCGTGTTGGACTTGGTGAATGTGGCGCTGATCGGCGACAGCTGGTTGACTTGCGCCAGCAGCGTGGCCGCCGATGCGCTGACCAGCGCGCCTTCGGTGACCAGCGCGCGGCCCACGCGCCCGGCAATGGGCGCCCTGACCGTGCAGCGGTCCAGCCGCAACTGCGCCAGCGTAACCGCGGCCTGCGCATCGGCCACATTGGCCTGCGCCTGGCCCAGCGCCGCCAGCGCCGCTTCGTATTCCTGCGCGCTGACCGCCTGGCGCTGCACCAGCGGACGGAACCGGTCCGTGACCGAGCGCGCATTCTTCTGCACAGCCTGGGCGCGTTGCAGCATGGCGTTGGCCTGGGCCAATTGCGCCTTGTAGTCGCTGGGGTCTATCTGGAACAGGGGGTCGCCGGCCTGCACGTCGCTGCCCTCGGTGTAGAGCAGTTTCTCGACGATGCCGTCGACGCGCGCCCGCACTTCGGCGGTGCGGATGGGTTCGATCCGCCCGGGCAGATCCACGTTCAGGTCGACCGGCTGGCGGCCGACGGTCATCACGAACACCTTCATCGGTGCGATGGTGACGGCCGCCGCGTCGTTCCGGTCACCACATCCTGCCGATGCAAGCGTCCATGCACCCACCAAGGCATACAACATGACACGACGGACATTGCTGCTTACTTGCGTCATCCACTACTCCCAGGCGGTAAGACTCAGGGTCTCGCGCTGCCCCCACCCCGCGTCGGCGTGAAGGGCCCTACTTGGACAGCTTATGTGTGGGACAGCTTATGTATGGGACAGCTTATGGTGGAGATGTTGCAGGCGCGCGTGGGCGCGCCGTACTGTCCTGCAGCCTATGAAGTGCCGGCGCAACTAGGCGCCTGGGAGATATGGCGTTGAAATGGGAGAAAGCCGCCAACCGGGAAAGATCCGATCCAGGCGAAACCTGCCCAAGTGGGGCAAGGCTGGTTTTGGCCCGGCGTCGTCCGGGCGCGATGCGAAGCAAACAAGACCATCGACTTTCGCACAAGCATCCTTTATGTCGTTGACGAGGAAGACTGGCTGAAAACGTGTTGCGTGGTCGAGCGGCGGACGTGGGATCCGCTTGCCTGCGCTGGCACAGTACATGCTGAGCGCGGCGCGAAAGCACAGCTTAAGTAGCGATGGCGCTAAGTGCAAGCTTTTCTATCTTTTCTCTTACACGCCGTCTCCCGCCGTCCACGAAAACCAAGGGTGGCAGGCGGTTGCGGCAGGATGCGGCGCGGGAGAAAAGTGGCGTGGAGAAACGGGACGAACGAACGATCTGTTGCCAGACAAAACAAATAGGAACAGAAAGAATCCTCCGACCCGCGCTGCGGATCACTCGCGCAGTCGCAGCTTGCGCACCACTTCAAGCAGGTCGTCCAACGATACCGGCTTGCTGATGTGGGCGGAAAAGCCCGCGCTGACGGCTTCGCGCATGTCTTCCTTGGCGCCAAAACCGGTCAGCGCGATGGACGGCAGGTCGCCGCCGCCGTCCTTCTCGCGAATGGCGCGCATCAGCGTATAGCCGTCCATCTCGGGCATGCCGATGTCCGACAGCATCAGGTCAAAGCGGGCGGTTTGGAGGATCTCCAAGGCCTGCCGGCCGTTGGAGGCGGCAGTCACTTCAGCGCCTTCCATGTCCAGCAGCTCGTGCATGATGTGCAGGACGTCCTCGGAGTCATCGACCAAAAGCACCTTCAGCCCTTCCAAAGGCATGTCGGCGTTGGCTTGCGGCGCGTCCTCGGTGTCAAGGGAACCGGCCAGGTCCAGCCACACGGTGAAGCGCGCGCCAAGTCCCACGCCATCGGAATGGACCTGAATCGTGCCGCCATGCGCACCCACCAGCTCGCTGACAACCGCCAGGCCGATGCCCAGTCCAGAGCTGGCGCCCGTCTTCTGGCGGACATCGCCCTGGCTGAACATGTCGAACACGCGGCCGATGAACAGCGGGTCGATGCCCTGGCCCGTGTCGGCGACCTCCAGTTTCAAGCGGTTGTCCTCGACAGCCAGCTTGAGCGCGACTGACCCGCCTTCGGGCGTGAACTTGATCCCGTTGTTCAGCAGGTTCCAGATCACCTGTTCGATGCGCACGGGATCCGCATCCAGGTAGATCGCCCGCGCGGGATCGAAGTCACTGCGCAGATCGATGCTGGACGAAGCCGCCACGGGCTTGAGCACCTCGAGGATGCTTTTCGCAATGGCCACGACGTCGATGATCGATTTATTCAGCGCCAGCTTGCCCGTCCGAACGCGCGAAAGATCCAGCAGATCGTCGATGATGCGGGCTTGGCCCTTGACCGAACGCTGGATCAGGTCCGTGGCACGCGCGGCGGGGCCGAAATTGCGGACGGCCGGCGTGCGGGCCAGCAGCTCGGCATTGAGCTGGATCAGATTGAGCGGGTGCTTCAGTTCGTGCGACACGACCGCAAAGAATTCGTCTTTCAGCACGCTGTCCGCGTGCGCGCGATCCAGGCGCGACTCCTGCTCGGCGTCTCGCAATTTCAAGTCTGTCACGTCGCGCACGATCTTGGCGAACCCCTGATACACAGGATCATCCATACGGTTCACGCCGCCCGTGCAGAACACCAGGCTGCCATTCTTGCGCTTGTGCCAGCGTTCGTCAGGGGCGTAGCCGATCTTCCTGGCGCGATTCAGCTCATGCTCGGGTCTGCCGGCCGCGATGTCCTCGTCGGTGAAGATGATCGCAATGGGCTTGCCTTCCGCCTCGGCGCTGGTGTAGCCGAACATCAGCTCAGCGCCGATGTTCCAGTTGGTGATGATGCCTTCGTTATCCAGCGTCATGATGCCGAAGTCGCGCGCGCTTTCAGTCATCAGCTTCAAGTGAGCCTCGCCCAGTCGCACGCTTTCTTCTGCCTTGCGCCGGTCCGTGATGTCGATGAACGTAAGGACCGCGCCTTCGATGCGATGGTCACCGCTCCGGTACGGCAGCAGCCGCGCCAGATACCAACGGTCCGTCGTGCTGTGCACCTCGCGCTCCAAGGGGCGCAGCAGTTCAAACACGCCGGCGGCATCCTTGGCCAGGTCCGGGTACTCCAGACGATGCGTGATGTCGAGCACCGAACGTCCGGCGTCGCTCGGAATCACATTGAAGATGTCGGCCGCGCGGGGAGTGAACCACTGGATGCGCATCATGCGATCCACGAACACCGTGGCAATGTCGGTGGACGCGATCAGGTTTTGCAGGTCGTCATTGATCTTCGCGGTTTCATCGACCTTGGCCTTCAGTTCCGCATTGACCGTGATCAGCTCCTCGTTGACGGACTGCAGCTCTTCCTTGCCGGTCTCCAATTCTTCCGTGGTGGAGCGCAACTCTTCGTTGATGGCCTGAAGCTCTTCGTTGGAGGCCTTCAGTTCTTCGGTAGATGTTTCCGCCTGCTCGATGGTCGCCTGCAACTGGCCCCTGGTGCGTTGGAGTTCGGCCTCCAGTTGCGTCAGTACCACGGCGGAGCCCGTCGCGGGGCTGACAACACCCTCTGCGCTCATGATGTCCTCGACCTCCTCGAACAACACAAGCAGGTAATCGCTGGCCGATTCCTCATGCCGGAATGGTCGCACCACCATGTTGACGTAGGTCTGGCGCTCGCCCAGCGTCATTCTCACGCGCCGCGCCTCGACACTCTTTCGCGAATGCAGGGCCTGAAACATCGCAGTGCGCAATTCCGTGCGCAATTCGGGATGCACCGACAAGGGCAGATTGCGGGACGGTTCGCCGCCCGGGTGGCGCAGGAAGCGGCCTGCCCGCTCCGAGATGTGCACGATATCGCTGTGGGCGTCGACGATGACACTGGGCGGCGCAAACATTTCGAGCGCACGTTGATGCACAGCGGCATACGAGACCTTGGGCTGGCGAACCGGCGCCGCCGAGGCGTGCACCGGCCGAACGTGATTAATCCTCCCGTCGGTCAGTTCGGGCATGCCGCTCAGTTGCGACGGCGTTTCCCGAGCGATATAGATGCGGTGGCGCTTGTCCACCACCTGAAAAAGCTGCGGGCACGCATCGGCCGATTCGGAACTGCCGAGGAAAAGATGACCGCCCGGCTTCAATGCGAAGTGAAACATGCGCAACACGTCGCGCTGCACTTCGCGGTCCAGGTAGATCAAGAGGTTGCGGCAACTGACCAGATCCAGCTTCGAGAACGGTGGATCGCGCAGGATGTTGTGGACGGCAAACAGCACCCGCTCGCGGATTTCCTTCTTGACGCAGTACTCGTTGTCCTGCTCGCTGAAGAAGCTTTGCAGCATGGCTTCAGGCACGTCGCCCTTGATTGCCATCGGATAAGCCGCCGCTCGGCCCACGGCTAGCGCAGATTCGTCGATGTCGGTGGCAAATAACTGGATCTTGGGCGGGTGGGGCAACGCATCGGCCTGTGCGCTCATCAGCATGGCCAGCGAATACGCCTCTTCACCTGTAGAACACCCGGCAACCCAGGCGCGCAACGCCACTTCCGGCGTGTTGCTCAGCGACTTCAGCAGCTTGGGCAACACGAATTCATCCAGATTGGCGAAAGCTTCCTTGTCCCGGAAAAACTGCGTGACGCCAATGAGCATATCGGACAGCAGTTTAGGGGTCTCGTCGATGCGTTCCTGAAGCAGCTTTCCGTATTCGGGCAAGGTTGACACGCCCGTGACCTGCATGCGGCGCTCGATTCGGCGAAGCACGGTGGCCTTCTTATAGTGGCGGAAATCGTGCGCCGTGCGGGCGCGCAAGAGGGCAAGGATGTCCCGCAACGCGTTGCGCTCCTGTTGCGCCCCGTCCGTCGCCTGCTCGGCATCCGCGGCGCCGGAGGCCTCAGCCTCGGTCAGCGGCGGCAGATGGATGCTGCCCATGTTTTCCGCGATCTGTTTGAGACGCTGCGGCATGGTGGACACAGGCAGCACAATGTCCACCATGCCGGTGGAAATCGCATTGCGCGGCATGGTTCCGTGCTCTGCTTCCTCGGGCAACTGCGCGAACGTCACGCCGCCCTGTTCCTTGATGCGGGCAAGGCCCACCGATCCGTCGGAGCCGCCCCCCGACAGCACGATGCCCACGGCACGGTTCGTATGCACATCGGCCAGCGTGCGGAAAAATTCGTCGATGGCAATCTGGCGGCCTTCCGGCCGGCTCGCCCCGGGCGAGATACGCAGATAGCCGTCATTCATCGACAGCGAGGCCGCCGGGGGAATTACGTAGACGTGATCGCGCAGAATAGGCACCGGCTTGGTGACCTGCTTGACCGGTAGCCCCGTGCAGGCCTGCAAAATCCTGTCGAGAATGCTTTCGTGATCGGGAGACAGATGCACCACGACGACGAAGGCCATGCCGGGCTTTGCCGGCATGTTCGAGAAGAAAGTCTTGAGCGCGTCGATCCCCCCGGCCGAAGCCCCCAGCCCGACCACCGGGAAGGTCAGGTCGCTGCGGGCGACTCCCGGTTTGTTGTTGGGAACGGACGGCGATTCGGACATTTTTAGCCTGTGGTTGCGTGCGTGGGAGTATCCGCCATGATACAGCCGCCAGTTTGCGTCAGGTGCCGTAAAAGCCGTCTCAAAGACAGATGTTCGCCGTCGTTGCGCAGCGTCTTCAACTCATTCGATGGGCCCGGGCGGCAGCATCCGCTTGTGCGCCGTGGCGCGGTACTGGCGTTCGATCACCGCGACCGCGTCTTCAGCAACCTCCTCGCCCTCCAGATACCCGTCGATCTGCGCGTATGTCACCCCGTAGGCGTCCTCATCAGGACGCAGCGGCCGCAACGATTCCAGATCGGCGGTCGGCACCTTGAGCACCAGCCGGTCCGGCGCGCCCAGCAGAGACCCCAGCGCCCGCACCCGCCGCTTGGTCAGGCCGCGCAGGGGCAGCACGTCCGCGGCGCCATCGCCATGCTTCGTGAAAAACCCCATCAAGGCTTCGGCGGCCTGGTCCGTGCCGATCACCAGGTAGTCAAGCGCGCCCGCAATGGCGTATTGGGCAATCATGCGCTGCCGCGCCTTGATGTTGCCCGCGCCGAAATCCTCGGCCGCCTCGTCCGCGTATTCAAGGCCGGCGGCGCGCAGGGCCTCGCGTTGCGCATCCACGGCGGGCTTGATGTCGATGCGCATACGGCGATCAGGCGCGATGAAATCCAGCGCCTGCGCCGCGTCTTCCTCGTCGCGCTGCTCACCGTAGGGCAAGCGCACCGCCACGAATGTGGCCGGTTTCCCCTGGCCGCGGACGCGCTCGACGGCAAGCTGCGCGATCCGCGCCGCCACCGTGGAATCCACCCCGCCGCTGATTCCCAGGACATAACCCGCGCGGCCTGACCGCGTCAGGTAATCCGCAAGGAACTCGATGCGCATTTCCAGCTCCTCGGTCGCGTCGAAGTCCGGGGTTACTCCCAGTTCTCCGGCGATGGCATCCCGCAAGCGCAAGGGGGTATTACCTGAGTTCATTTTTACTTCTCCACGTTGGCGCATCGAAGCAGCAATCAGCGTTCCTGCGTTCAACTAACGCCGGGCTCTGCACACGGCATTGCTCGGGAACGGCACTTGCTCGCGGTTTGATGTTTCACTGTCGGAGGCGCCACGATGGACCCGGACTGGTCGACGATGTTTTCGTTTTCGCTCTCGCCGCTAGAGATTTTCATCCGCGGGACGATCGTCTATTGGTTCATCTTCGTGCTGCTGCGGCTCGCCGGCCGGCGCGACGTCGGCTCGCTGGGTGTGGCCGACATGCTGGTGCTGGTCCTGATCGCCGATGCGGCGCAGAATGCGATGGCGGGCGAGTACAAATCCATTCTGGACGGGATGGTCCTGATTTCCACGATCATCGGCTGGACCGTGCTGGTCGACCGGGTAGGCTACTTTTTCAAGCCGCTTGGCCGCCTGCTCGAATCGGACCGCGTGTGCCTTGTGCGCGACGGCGTGATCGCCAAGCGCGCGTTGCGCCGCGAATACCTGACGGAAGATGAATTGATGAGCCAGCTTCGGCTGAAGGGCGTGCTAGAGGTTTCCGAGGTGCGTCGCGCGTATATGGAGCCGGATGGAGATATCAGCGTCATCAAGCGCCGGGTGCACAACCGCTTTCGCCGGACCTAGCACCCCGACACTCAATACCGGCCGGGCGGAATCCGCCCCCCGCCCGCGCGAAGCCAGGCAGCGCCATACCCCGGCCCTTAAGGCATCGTGTGCGCGTCCTCGGTCAGCACCTGCATCAGCGCCTCGACGGAATACGGCTTCTGCATGACCGGGAATCCCAACGCCCGCGGCCCCGCCATCGCATCGCTGTAGCCGCTGGCCAGCACGATCCGGATGCCGGGCCAGCGGTCGCGGATGCGGCGCGCGAGGTCCATGCCGTTCATGCCGGGGAGCACAAGATCAAGAATCGCCAGGTCGAAGCCGCCATCGCGCAGTTCCAGTTCGTGCAGGGCTTTCTCTGCGTCGACTGTCCAGACGAGATCCTGGCCGAGTTCCGCCAACCATGCCGACACCACCTCGCCCACCATGCGGTTGTCTTCCACCAGCAGCACCTGGCGGCGGTCCGGCACGTTGACCATGACGCCCGTGCCAGGCGTCTCGACCGCGTCGCCGGGGGACGTCACGGCTGGCAGGTAGAGCGTGAACGTGGTTCCTTTGCCCACTGTGCTCTCCACCGTCACGTCTCCGCCGGACTGCTGCACGAAGCCCTGCACCTGGCTCAAGCCCAGCCCGGAGTTCTCGTGCTGGCCCTTGGTCGTGAAAAAAGGCTCGAACACGTGCGTCAGCACGCCGGGCGCGATCCCCGCGCCCGTGTCCACCACCGACAGGGCCACGTGCGGGCCGTTGAGTTTGGTGTGGCCTTCCAGTTCAGACGCGTCCGGCACGACCTGGGCCAATATTTTGAGTTCGCCGCCGGTCGGCATGGCGTCGCGCGCATTGATAACCAGATTGAGCAAGGCGGATTCGAGCTGCCCCGGGTCCGCAAAGATCGTGCAGTCCCCCGGACCGAACTCGTAGCTGATTGCCACGTGCGAGCCGACCGACGTCTCGAAGAGCTGGCGCATCGACGCCAGGCTATCGCGCACGTCAAACGCGTGCGGCTGCAGCGGCTGCCGCTTGGCGTAGGCAAGCAGCTGCCGGGTCAGCTGGGCCGCCTTTTCCGTGGTGTCGATGATGATGCCCACGTAGCGCATCAGCGAGGGGGGCAGCTCGGGATAGCGCTTGATGAACTCCGCGGAAAAGCGGATCGCGGTCAGGAAGTTGTTGAAATCGTGCGCGACGCCGCCGGTCAGGCGGCCGATGGCTTCCATGCGCTGGGCGTGATGCATGGAATCGCGGGCTTCCTGCAGTTGCTCGTGCCGCTCCTTCTGCTCGGTGATGTCGCGCGTGATCTTGGCGTAGCCGACGAGGACGCCCCGGTCGTCATGGACCGGATCGATGACCACGGTGCACCAGAAGGTGCTGCCGTCCTTGCGGACGCGCCAGCCCTCTGCCTCGAAGCGCCCTTCGCGCCGTGCCGTCTCCAGCGCACGCTCCGGCACGCCGGCATTTCGGTCTTCAGGTGTGTAAAAAACGGAGAAATGCTGCCCGATGATCTCGTCCGCGCCGTAGCCCTTGAACCGTTCCGCGCCGGGATTCCAGCTGCTTACGCGGCCGTTGGCGTCCAGAAGATAGATGGCGTAATCCCGCACTGCGCCTACCAGAAGGCGATAGCGGTCCTCGGACGGAAAATCCGGTAAAGAAGTCATGCAATGTCCCCACCTGCGTATTTATTCATGCTCATCGCTCTCAGCAAACGCCGTGCCGTCCAGGCAATCCTGTTACAGCGCCGGCCAAACAGGCACGGAATTTGCTGTAACGCGATTCAGTGGGCGGCCCATTCCAGGCGCCGTCCGGGCATAGAGGGCCTTATCAATGCAACCGATTCGTAAAGCTGTATTTCCCGTCGCGGGCCTGGGCACCCGCTTTCTTCCCGCCACCAAGGCCATGCCCAAGGAAATGCTGCCCATCGTCGACCGGCCGTTGATCCAGTATGCCGTTGAAGAAGCGGTCGCGGCTGGCATCACCGAACTGATCTTCGTCACCGGCCGCAACAAACGGGCCATCGAAGATCATTTCGACCGGGTACCCGAACTGGAATACGACCTGGAGGCGAAAAACAAGAACGCCCTGCTGGAAACCGTCCGCAACGTCATTCCCGACAACGTCAAGTGCGTTTACACCCGCCAACCTGCAGCCCTCGGGCTCGGCCATGCGGTGCTTTGCGCGGCAAACATTGTAGGCAATGAACCGTTTGCCGTGCTGCTGGCGGACGACATGATAGACGCGGACGCCCCCGTGATCGGCGAAATGATGAAGGTTGCCCGGGAATTCGAGGGCAGCGTCCTGGCGATCCAGCAGGTGCCAAAAACCAACACGCATCAGTACGGGATCGTGTCCGGCAGCCGCAAGGCGCACAGCGTCATGAGCCTGACCGGCATCGTGGAAAAGCCCAAGCCCGAGGACGCGCCGACCGACCTGGCGGTGGTCGGACGCTACATCCTGGAACCCCAGATCTTCGCGCTGCTGGAAGCCACCCAGGCGGGCGTCGGCGGTGAAATCCAGCTAACGGACGGCATCGCCGGCCTGCTCAAGTCGCGCAAGGTCTTCGGCTTCGAGTATGAAGGCGTGCGCTACGACTGCGGCAGCAAGGAAGGCTTTTACCGCGCCACGATGGAAATCGGGCGTAAGTACCACAACCTGGCCTGAGAATAAGGAGTCTTTCCATGAGCGATTCGAAACCCGCTCCTCCGCCCAATCCGCCGCCGTCTCCGCACGTCGACCGCGCCGAAACCGGCTTCACGGGCCAACCGACCGAGGACGGACCGCCGACGGGGGAAGTGAATCAGGACCCGGACACCAATTCGGGCTACCCCGCCGGCGGCTCGCAAGCACCGGCCGGCAAGGATCCGTACGGGCGTCCCAAGAAGGCCGATTCCTGAGCCTGCCCGACTGGGTTTTCCTTGCACCTTCAGCGACCGCACGCGGCCTTCAGCGTGCGGTCGCTGCCATGTGGGTGCCGTAATTCAAGCAGTCCCCGGGCGATGCCGACGCCGCCGCGCCATGCCTGCCTGATGTAGATGAATCAGTTGCCGATGAGCCCACTCTTTTCCCATTTGTCGAAACGCGCTGCCGCCTGCCGCGCCGCCATTGCCGAGGACAACGTCCGCCTGCCGCTGCAAACCGTGGCGGCGGTGCTTTTCGCCTACGGCTGGATGACGTGGTGGCAGATGCCCGACGTCGCCTGGGGCGCCTTCTCTGCCCTCTTCGTGGTGCGCGCCACGGTCGAAGGCACCGTCGGCGAGGCCGCTGCCCGCATCCTGGGCGCGCTGATCGGGGTGGCGCTGGGCATCACGCTCGTGCCGCTGGCCCACGCCGCGCACATCCCCGCGCCGTGGAGCATCGTGGCCGGCGTGGGGGCCGCCGCCTGCCTGTCGATCCGCTGGCCGACGCTGAACTACAGC
>DMTA01000406.1 GCA_003454835.1 Achromobacter sp.
AGGGCATACGCCATGCGGCGCCATGCGGAAGCCAGAAACGCGGATCGGGAAGGCGCGCCCCGGCCGGGCGCGGCGCCGGGCCGCGGGGGCAGGAGCGTGAAATGGGACATGGCGTGCAAAGACGGAAATCGGCGACAAGGGGAAAGCGGCAATCGCAGCGACAGTGGCAACGCCGGAGGCCGCGATAGTTTTATTATGTTATATCATAACTAAACCATGTCGACTTCAGGGCCGGTTCCCGCACGCGGGGGTTTTCTGCTACCTTCCAGGCATCTCGCGCGCGCGTCGCGCGCGCTTCCCATTCAGATAAAGCCCGCCATGTCCGCTCCGTCCCGTCCACCCCGCAACGACAGCGTTGGCGCTCAGCTCAGCGTCGCCGAAACGCTGTGCGCGCAGCGTGGACGCCGTCTTACCCCCATCCGCCGCAAGGTCCTAGAGCTGCTGCTGCGCCATGGCCGCAGCCTGAAGGCCTACGAGCTGCTGGACGCCATGCGCGCCGTCCATCCGGGCGCCGCGCCCCCCACGGTGTACCGTGCCCTGGACTTCCTGATGGACGAAGGCCTGATTCACCGCCTGGACGCCGTCAACGCCTGGAGCGCCTGCCACGACGCCGGCGGCGCGCCGCATGACCTGCTCGTCGTCTGTACCGGCTGCGGCGCCGTCGCCGAAGTCTCCGACCCGGCCATGAGCCGCCAGCTGGCCGAACGCGTCGCCCAAACCGGTTATGCCCTGGCCACGCACGAAACCGAAATCCGCGCGCTGTGTCCGCAGTGCCAGAAGGCCCAGCCGGCCGACGCGGGTCACCACCACCATCACCACTGATTGGGGGACATTCCCCAGAGGCGATTCATCCATTGGGAGTGCTTCATCCTTGGGTGTGCCTCATCCTTGGACGGGCCTTATCTCCCGGTGGAACTCATCCCTGGATGAGCGCCATCTCAGCCGCAACTCCTCTTTAGGATGCGCCCCATCGGCCCCGCCATTTCAAGCCCGCTTGCCCCCATGCTGCCGGCGCGCCCTTGAATTCCGGCAAAGCGCCCCAAAATAGAGTTATCGCCTGATACTTGACGGCGTTCGGCTGCCATCTGGCGGCCACGGCCCCCCGGGTTGGCCCGGGGTTTGCCCCCTGCCCCCGACTGTGCTGTAATCCTGCGTCCGGCCGCTATCGGTGGCTCTCGCAGCCTGTGGCAGACATCAATCGGCAGGGACTGAAAACCCCGTCAGGCGCTGTGTTTAACGCCCTGACATCACGCTAGCAGCTTCGCCATGAACACCCCGCGCAGTTTGGACAAAATGGTTCCCGTCACCATCCTCACCGGCTTCCTCGGTGCGGGCAAGACCACCCTGCTCAAACGCATCCTGACCGAATTCCATGGCCGCCGCGTCGCCGTCATCGAAAACGAGTTCGGACCCGAAAGCATCGACAACGACCTGCTCGTGCAGGACAGCGATGAAGAAATCATCGAGCTGTCCAATGGTTGCGTCTGCTGCACGGTGCGCGGCGACCTGATGCGTACCCTGTCCGAGCTGCGTGCCAAGCGCGAAGCCGGCGAACTGACTTTCGAACGCGTCATCCTCGAAACGACCGGCATGGCCAACCCCGGCCCCGTGTGCCAGACGTTCTTCATGGATGACGACATCGCCGAGTACTACCGCCTGGACGCGGTGGTCACCGTGGTCGATGCCAAGCACGGCATGTCCACGCTCGACGAACAACCCGAAGCCCAGAAGCAGGTCGGTTTCGCCGACCGCATCCTGATCTCGAAGAAAGACCTGGTCAACGAAGTCGACTACGAAGCCCTGCGCCACCGCCTGGTTCACATGAACCCGCGCGCGCCGATCACCGCCGTCAACTTCGGCGACGTCGACCTGAAGTCCATCATCGACATCAGCGGCTTCAACCTGAATTCCATTCTGGACATCGACCCGGAATTCCTGGCCGATGAGCATCCGGACGCCGCGCACAACCATGCCCACGGGCACGATCACGACCATGATCACGGCCACGGCCATGACCACGATCACGATCATGACCACGACGGCGAATGCGGCGCGCACTGCAATCATGCCCATCATCACCACCCCAAGCACGACGACGAAATCGGCGCGTTCGTGTTCCGTTCCAACAAGCCGTTTGATCCCGCGCGCCTTGAGGAATTCCTGGGCGGCGTTGTGCAGGTCTATGGTCCCGACCTGATGCGCTACAAGGGCATCCTGTACATGAAGGGCATCAACCGCCGCATGTTGTTCCAGGGTGTTCACATGATGATGGGCGCCGAACCCGGCAAGCCGTGGACCGCGGCCGAAAAACCGTCCACCAAGATGGTGTTCATCGGACGTAAGCTGCCCCAGGAGATTTTTACCCGGGGCTTGGAGCAGTGCCTGGCGGGGTAATCCCCATTCCTGCGTGACGCGATGCGACGAAGGCAGTACTGTGAGGTACGGATAGCGTAGGCAACAAGTAACACGGACCGGGACCGACGCCCGCGCCAGGATCGATTCATAGTGGAGTGTTTACATGGCTACCAAGGCAGCAACCAAAAAATCAAGTAAGTCGACGAGCGATACGGCGATTGATCTGCCCAGCGAAAAGGAATTGCTGGCCATGCCCGAGTCGGACTATATGAACGACCGCCAATTGGCGTTCTTCAAGGAACGGCTCAAACAACTCGAGCAGGACATTCTGGCCAACGCCGGCGAGACCACCGAGCACCTGCGTGAAACGCAATTCGTGCCGGATCCCGCCGACCGCGCCACCATCGAGGAAGAGCACGCCCTGGAACTGCGCACCCGCGACCGCGAGCGCAAGCTGCTCAAGAAGGTGCAGCAGTCCATCGCCCGCATCGACAGCGGCGAATACGGCTGGTGTGAAGAAACGGGCGAGCCCATCGGCATCCCGCGTCTGCTCGCCCGCCCCACGGCCACCCTGTCGCTCGAAGCGCAGGAACGCCGTGAAATGCGTCAAAAGCTGTACGGCGACTGATCCATCCGCCTCCGCTCCGTCCCTGAAAGGCCATGCCGGTTCACCGCATGGCCTTTTTTATCGCCCGGCGGCGGTAAAGTCATAGGGTGTCGGACACCGCTTCCCAGCAGACCTTGATATCCCCGCGACCGCCCCCAGCTAAAACTTTCAACGGAAGGAACGCATGGAACAATTTCACGCCACCACCATCGTGTGTGTGCGCCGCGGCAACCGCGTCGCGCTGGGCGGCGATGGCCAGGTCACCCTGGGCAACATCGTCATCAAGGGCACTGCCCGCAAGATCCGCCGCCTGTACCACGACAAGATTCTCGCTGGCTTTGCCGGCGCCACCGCCGATGCGTTCACGCTGCAGGAGCGCTTCGAAGCCAAGCTCGAAAAGCACCAGGGCAACCTGATGCGCGCCGCGGTCGAACTGACCCGCGACTGGCGCACCGACCGCGTCCTGCGCCGCCTGGAAGCCATGCTGATCGTGGCCGACGCCGAGCACACACTCGTGCTCACCGGCAACGGCGACGTGCTGGAACCCGAACACGGCCTGGCCGCCATCGGCTCCGGCGGCGCCTACGCCCAGTCGGCCGCGCTGGCGCTGCTGCGCAACACCGACCTGCCGCCCGAGACGATCATCAAGCAATCGCTCGAGATCGCCGGCGACCTGTGCATCTACACCAACCAGAACCACGTCATCGAAACGCTGGGCGACTGACGCCTGCCGCGCGGCGCAGCCTGCGCCGCGGCGCCCTCCCCAGCCCGCCCTAGCTTCAAGGATCCGCCCTCATGTCCGCATCCAACATGACGCCCGGAGAGATCGTCTCCGAACTCGACAAGTACATCGTCGGCCAGAACCGCGCCAAGCGCGCGGTCGCGGTGGCACTGCGCAACCGTTGGCGCCGCCAGCAGGTCGCCGAGCCCCTGCGCCACGAAATCCATCCCAAAAACATCCTGATGATCGGCCCGACGGGCGTCGGCAAGACCGAGATCGCGCGCCGCCTGGCCAAGCTGGCCAACGCGCCGTTCATCAAAATCGAAGCCACCAAGTTCACCGAAGTCGGCTACGTAGGCCGCGACGTGGACACCATCATCCGCGACCTGACGGAATACTCCATCAAGCAGACCCGCGAACTGGAAATGCGCCGCGTGCGCACCCAGGCCGAGGACGCCGCCGAAGACCGCATCCTGGACGCCCTGGTGCCGCCGCCCCGCGGCGCCTCGGGTGAACCGCAGCGCGGCGAAGACAACAGCGCCCGCCAGACTTTCCGTAAGCGCCTGCGCGAAGGCCTGATCGACGATCTGGAGATCGAGATCGAAGTCGCCCAGACCGTGCCGCAGATGGACGTCATGACGCCCCCTGGCATGGAAGAAATGGCCGAGCAGCTGCGCGGCATGTTCGCGGGCATGGCGCGCGACAAGAAAAAGCCCAAGAAGATGAAGGTGCGCGAAGCCTTCAAGCTCATCGTCGACGAAGAGGCCGCCAAGCGCGTCAACGAAGAAGACCTGCGCAGCGTGGCGATCACCAACGTCGAGCAGAACGGCATCGTCTTCCTGGACGAAATCGACAAGATCGCCGCCCGCCAGGAATCCGGCGGCGCCGATGTCTCGCGCCAGGGTGTGCAGCGCGACCTGCTGCCGCTCGTTGAAGGCACCACCGTCAACACGCGTTATGGCATGGTCCGCACCGACCACATCCTGTTCATCGCGTCCGGCGCCTTCCACCTGTCGCGTCCGTCCGACCTCATCCCCGAGCTGCAGGGCCGATTCCCGATCCGCGTCGAACTCGAATCCCTCACTGCCCAGGACTTCGTGCGCATCCTGTCCGACACCGATGCCTCGCTGACCAAGCAGTACACGGCGCTGATGGCGACCGAGGACGTCGAGCTCGAATTCACCGACGAAGGCGTGCGCCGCCTGGCCGAGCTGGCCTTCGACGTCAACGAAACCACCGAGAACATCGGCGCCCGCCGTCTGTACACGGTGATGGAAAAGCTGCTGGATGAGCTTTCCTTTGACGCCACCTCCAGCCAGGACAAGCACGTCAAGATCGACGCCGCCTACGTCAATTCGCAACTGGCCGAAGCGGCCAGCAGCCAGGATCTGGCCCGGTACGTGCTTTAAGGGTCCGGATTCAAAGGCTCGCACGCAACACCCTGAATTCAACGGCCTGGATTCAGGAAGCCGCCCCGGCCATAAAAAACCCCCGCCGCAATTGCTTGCGGCGGGGGTTTTTTTATCGGGTCGGTGTCAGTTTGTGATCGCCGTCACCACATACTTGCCATCCTTGCGCGTGGCGGTAAACCGCACCTTGTCGCCCGCCTTGATATTGGCCAGCAACGACGGATCGGCTTGGTAGACCAGCGACATCGCCGGCAAGTCCAGCGCCTTGATGGCATCGTGCTTGATCGTGACCTTGCCCGCCGCGGCATCCACGCGCCGCACTTCGCCCGTGGCGTCGGCCTGCTGCGCGAAAGCCACTGGCGTCGCCAGCGACACGACAGCCATTGCGGTGGCAACGGCCATGGGCGTTGCATACTTGCGGTTAAAACCCATATGTACCTCCTTCTGCGGTCCAAGCGGGCGGGCGCCGAGGGCGCTCTGCCGCTTTTTACAGTGCTAGGATACTGCGCGAATGCAACAGTTCCGAGGCCAGTGCGCAACAATCCTGACGGTTGGTTGCGGGGCGGCGCTCGCTGCGTTGCGCGCTTACCGTCAGACGCAAGCCTCCAACTCTTCTCACTCAATCAGAAAACCATGGCCAACCGCTTATCCGTCATTGCCACCCGCACCGGCGACGATGGCACCACCGGGCTCGGGGACGGGTCCCGAATCCCCAAAGACGCCCCGCGCATCGCTGCCCTGGGCGACGTGGACGAATTGAACAGCGTCATCGGCCTGCTGCTCACCGAGATCCTGCCTGAAGACGTGTCCGCGGACCTGCTCACCATCCAGCACGACCTGTTCGACATGGGCGCGGAGCTTTGCATTCCGGGCCATGTCGCGGTCACGCAGGAGCAGGTTGCCCATCTGGATGCGCGCCTGGCGCACTACAACGCGGCGCTGCCGCCGCTGCGTGAATTCATCCTGCCCGGCGGCTCTCGGCCGGCGGCGGTGGCGCATATGGCGCGCACCACGGCCCGGCGCGCCGAACGCGCCGTAGTGGCGCTGGCCGGAGTGGAAAGCGTGAATGCGCCGATCCGGCAATATCTGAACCGGCTGTCGGACCTCATGTTCGTGCTGGCGCGCTACATCAACCGACAACTAGGTCAGCAGGACACGTTCTGGGCAGGCGCGCAGGCGCGCCGCTAGCCTGCCCGCCTCTTCCAGAGCCCGCGCCCATGCCAAACATCCTGTTGCTCGGCAAGGACGGTCAAGTAGGCCGTGCGCTGCAGGCAGTCTTGCCGGCCGTGGGCGATGTCACGGCGCTGGGCCGCGATGCGCTCGATTTGCGTGACCAGGCGTGCATCACCGCGACGCTGAACGCGCATCGCCCGGACATCATCGTCAACGCGGCCGCCTGGACGGCGGTCGACCAGGCAGAGCGCGAACCCGACGAGGCCGCGGCGGTGAATGCGCTGGCGGTCGCGGCGCTGGCGCAGCATGCGGCGGCCAACGCCGCCCTGCTCGTTCACTATTCCACCGATTACGTCTTTGACGGCGCCCTCGCGCGTCCCTACACCGAAGCCGACGCGCCGAATCCCATCAACGTGTACGGCGCCACGAAACTGGCAGGCGAGCGCGCCATTGCCGCTAGCGGGTGCGAGGCGTTCGTGTTGCGCTGCAGCTGGATCCATTCGCTGCACGGACGCAATTTCTTCCGGACGATCTTGAATCTGGCCCGGTCCCGAGAATCGTTGAATGTCGTGGCGGACCAGCACGGCACGCCGACGCCCGCGTCCCTGATCGCGCAGACCACCGTGCTGTGCATCGCGCGCCATCGCCAGCGGACACTATCTGCGGGGCTGTATCACGTCGCCGCGGCGGGCTCGACCAATTGGCATCACTATGCGCAATACCTCGTGGCAGGCGCGAGCGCGCGAGGCATCAACCTGAAGCTTGCGCCGGCGCGGATTGCGGCCGTGACGTCGGCGGATTACGCGGCCCCTGCCGCACGGCCGTGCAACTCGCGGCTGGATACCACGTCACTGACAGTGGCGGCCGGCTTTGCACCGGCGGCCTGGACCACGTATGTGGACCAGAGCCTGGATGAGCTGGTTGCCTCCGGCGCCGCAGAGGACTTCTTTTCCAAGGCGTAGCGCGCAAGTCGCAACACAACGCGCCACGCCCAGACAGCTCAGGCGATCAATTCACCCCAGCCGCATGCGCCTGTTCGTCAGCGTGGTACGAAGACCGCACCATCGCGCCGACCGCCGCGTGCGAGAACCCCATCGCATACGCCTCACGCTCGAACATCGCGAACGTGTCAGGGTGCACATACCGCAGCACCGGCAGGTGGTGCTCCGACGGCTGCAGGTACTGGCCGATCGTCAGCATGTCAACGTTGTGATCGCGCATGTCGCGCATCACCTGCAGGATTTCCTCGTCGGTCTCGCCCAGGCCCAGCATCAGGCCGGACTTGGTGGGCACTTCCGGATGCAGCTTCTTGAACTCGGCCAGCAGTTTCAGCGAGTGCATGTAGTCCGAGCCCGGGCGCGCCTGCTTGTACAGGCGCGGCACGGTTTCCAGGTTGTGGTTCATGACGTCCGGGGGGCCGGCGTTCAGGATGGTCAACGCGCGGTCCAGACGGCCGCGGAAGTCGGGCACCAGCACCTCGATGCGGGTGGTGGGCGACAGTTCGCGGATATGGGTGATGCAGTCCACGAAGTGGCCGGCGCCGCCATCGCGCAGGTCGTCGCGGTCGACCGAGGTGATCACCACGTAAGACAGTTTCATGGCGGCGATGGTGCGCGCCAGGTTTTCGGGCTCTTTGGTGTCCAGCGGGTCGGGCCGGCCGTGGCCCACGTCACAGAACGGGCAGCGGCGCGTGCACTTGTCGCCCATGATCATGAACGTGGCGGTGCCCTTGCCGAAACACTCGCCGATGTTCGGGCATGAGGCCTCTTCACAGACAGTGTGCAGGTTGTGCTCGCGCAGGATGCGCTTGATGTCGTAGAAGCGCGAACCGGGCGCGGCGGCCTTCACGCGAATCCATTCAGGCTTCTTCAGGCGCTCGGCCGGAATGATCTTGATGGGAATGCGCGCCGTCTTGGCCTGCGATTTCTGCTTTTGCGTCGGGTCGTAGACCGCTTCCGCGGGTGCGGCGGCGGATTCGTTCGAGGGCACAGGAGACTCGGCGAGCGTGGACATGGAACACCTTCGTGACCGGCGCGCAAAACGGCCGGGTCTTGGGGGA
Source organism: Achromobacter sp. (assembly GCA_003454835.1). Lineage (GTDB taxonomy): Bacteria > Pseudomonadota > Gammaproteobacteria > Burkholderiales > Burkholderiaceae_B > Achromobacter. The sequence goes on from DMTA01000406.1 coordinate 8,325, forward strand.
AAACAGGCATTTTACCCTCCGCGGCCCGATCCGCCGCGGGAACCTCCGGCGTCTCCGGGCGAAAGGGCGCCGTGCAGTGCGTACGCCCCCGGACACCCGCAGCCCTGGGTTATCGTCTGGCCTGACGTATTTCCCGCCCATTTTCCATGCCTTCCCTGTCCTCGCCCGCCCCCATTGCCGTGATTGCCGCCCGTCTCGATGCCGGCCCGACCGCCCGCGCCCTGCAGGCCTGCAGCGAACGCCTTGCCCCCGCTGGCTACTACCTCGCAACCGCACCCTGGCAGGAGCAAGCCGTGCTTCCCCTGCTGGACGGACTGCGACCGGCGGCGGCTCTGGTGGTGGGTCCGCTCGAAGCCCCCGCTTTGCGCGCAGCGCTCAGCGCGCTGGAAATTCCCGTCGTCGAAACCTGGATCGCATCCCCGCAGACGCTGGACAGCGCGGTGGCGATCGACAACGCCGAGGCCGGTCGCACCGCGGCCCGGCACCTGGCCGAAAGGCGCCATCC
>DMTA01000446.1 GCA_003454835.1 Achromobacter sp.
AAAACGTGATGCTGCCGCTGGAACTGGCCGGGCAATCGGCGCGCGAGGCCGCGCAGGCCATGCTGGAGCGGGTGGGGCTGGGCGCGCGCCTGCACCACTATCCGCGCACGTTGTCGGGCGGCGAACAGCAGCGCGTGTCGCTGGCCCGCGCGTTTGTCGTGCAGCCGGACCTGTTGTTTGCCGACGAACCTACCGGCAGCCTCGATGCAGCGACTGGCGTGACGGTGATCGATCTGATGTTCGACCTGCACCGCGAACACGGGACGACGCTGGTGCTGGTCACGCACGATCCGCAACTGGCGGCGCGCTGCGGGCGGCAACTGGTGCTGGCAGCCGGCCGCATGGTGACGGACGATTGAGACGAATACCCATTGCTGTGGGAAATGTACGGGAGTAGGCTAACTCAAGGAGTTGCCATGTCCGTCCGTACATCCCTTCATGCGTGCTTGGTTGTTGCATTGCTGGCGCCCGCCGTTGCCAGTGCAAGCGGTGGCGTCATCCGCTTTGTCGGGGCCGTTGTGGAACCGGCGGTCTGCATGCTGCGCGTGACGCCGGCAATTGCCGGCGGGCTTCCCCGAGTGGGCTGCGCAACTGAATCCCGGACCCGCACAGTGGATCTGGCGCCGCGGGTCAAGACCTCCGTGCGGGAAGTGCCTGCGGCCACTGCCGAAGACCGGGCTGCGGGTAAGCGCTATCTGGTGACGCTGGAATACCTGTAGGAATGTCGCTGTCCCGGCGCGCCGGGACAGCATGAGCAACGCGCTGGCGCGCGTTCAGCCCAGGTTGCGGATCTCCACGACCGGATCGACGTCGGCCGCATAATCCACGCCGTCGATTTCAAACCCGAACAGCCGCAGGAAATCGCGCTTGTAGCCCGCAAAATCGGTCAGCGCATAGAGGCTGTCCGTATCGACCTGATCCCACAGCGCCTGCACCCGCGCCTGCACCTTCGGATCCAGTTCCTTGTAGTCCGCGCGCAGCCGGCCTTCGTCGTCCAGGATCGGCGACGGACCGCACAGGCTGTCGCGATAAAGCCCATACACCTGTTCGATGCAGCCCTCGTGCGTGCCGTCTTCCTTCATGACCTTGAAAAGCAGCGCCAGGTACAGCGGCATCATCGGGATGGCCGAACTGGCCTGCGTGACCACGGCCTTCAGCACCGAGACCCGCGCGTCGCCGCCGCGCTGCGACAGCTTGGCGCGGATGTCCAGCACGCGCTGGTCCAGGTCTTTCTTGGCCGCGCCAATGGAGCCGTTCCAGTACACGTCGTGCGTGATCTTTTCGCCCAGATAGGTGAAGGCGGTGGTGGTGGCGCCGTCGGCGAGCACGCCGGCCTCGAGCAGCGCGTCGATCCACATCTGCCAGTCTTCGCCGCCCATCACGGCGACCGTGGCGTCGATCTCGTCCTGCGAGGCGGGCTCCAGCACGCCGTCCTTGATGAGTTCCTTGTCGGTATCCAGTCCGCGCAAGGTCACGGACTTGCCGATGGGCTTGAGCGTGGAGGTGTAGACCTGGCCCGTCTTCGGGTGGGTGCGGCGCGGGGCGGCCAGGCTGTAGATGACCTGATCGACCTGACCCAGATCCGCCTTGATGGCGGCGATGGTCTTTTGCTTGATCTCATCGGAAAAGGCGTCGCCGTTGATGCTCTTGGCGTACAGGCCTTCGGCTTCGGCGAATTTATGGAACGCGGCGCTGTTGTACCAGCCCGGCGTGCCCGGCTTGGCGGCGTCGCCCGGCCGTTCGAAGAAGACGCCCAGCGTCTGCGCGCCACAGGCGAACGCGGCGCTGATGCGTGCGGCCAGTCCATACCCGGTCGACGCACCCAGGATCAGCACCCGCTTGGGTCCCCCAGGCACCGGTCCTTGCGCCTTCACGTAGTCGATCTGTTGCTTCACGTTGGCTTCGCAGCCGGCAGGATGAGTGGTGACGCAGATGAAACCGCGCACGCGGGGCTTGATGATCATGGGAGCCTCTTGTTGGGAATACGCCAGGGGCCGATGCGGGAATGGGCATCAGGCGAAGCGCATTGTACGGGAGGCGGCGGGCCCGCCATCGCGGGTCTGCCGCTGATTGGCGCCGGTCCTACGCGCCGCGGGCTATCCGCGCCGCCGCGGCGCTTTGCGCGCGGCCACGCCGCCATTCGATCATGCCGATGCCCACGCCGCTGGCGCAGATGATGGCGATGCCCAGCCAGGTCAGCGGGTCGGGGAAATGGCCCCACACCAGCCAGCCTACCGACGTGGCGCTGATGATCTGCAGGTAGATGAACGGCGCCAGCGTGGACGCCGGCGCGCGGCGGTAGGCGGCGATCTGGAACAGGTGGCCCACGCAGCCCGTGATGCCGGTGGAGATCAGCACAGCCCAGTCGAACGCGGACAAGGCCCGCAGGAACGGCAGGGCAGGCGGCAGGATGAAGGGCAGGGCAAGGGTCAGGCAGATCGTGCCCACCGCGCCGCTCCAGATCAGCGAGGTGAACGGATCGTCGCCGGCGACGCGGCGCGTGGCGATGAATTGCGCGGTGAAGCAACAGGCGGTCAACAGGCCGAAGATCGTGCCGACCGGATGCAGGCCGCCGCCGGGGCGTATGACGATCAGCACGCCAACGAAAGCGATGCCGGCCGCGACGAAGCGCGACATGCGCGCGGGTTCCTTGAGGATCCAGGGGGCCAGCGACAGCACGAGCAGCGGCGCCAGGAAATTGATGGAGGTGGCCTCCGCCTGCGGGATGTAGCTCAGTGTCGTGAAGAACATGAGCGTGGCCAGGAACATCGAGCCGCCGCGGATGAGCTGCTCGCGAGGCTTGGTGCTGCGCAACACGCGCAGGCCGCGCGCGGGCAGCACGAGCGCCAGGACGAGCACCAGGTGGATGGCGTAACGGAACCACGACAGCACGAGCAAGGGCACGCCCGCGTCCATGACCCACTTGCCGCTTGCGTCCAGGCACGACAGGGTCCACATCGACAGCACCAGCAGCAGCACACCGATCATCGGGCCGCGCGCGGCGGACGCGCCGGGGCGCGGGCGACCGTTATCGGCCGGGGACATGGAAGGTACTCCTTTCAGCGTGCACGAGGCATGGCGCCTTTGGGGCGATGGGCGGCTGACATGATACGCTCATCGCGCCGGGGGAAAAGGCCAATGATAGAACTACGCAACGTCGAAACGTTTTTCTGGGTCGCCACGCTGGGCAGCTTTCGCGCCGCGTCCGACAAACTCAACACCACGCAGCCCGCAGTCTCGCAGCGCATCGCTTCGCTGGAGGCCGACCTGGGCGTCAAGCTGTTCGAGCGCGATGCGCGCGGTGTCAAGCTGACTGCCAAAGGCCACGAACTGCTGTCGCATGCCGAGCGCATGCTGCAGGTGCGGCGCGACATGTTCGAAGCCGCGCGCGAGCAGAACGTCATGTCGGGCACCGTGCGCATCGGCGTGGCCGAGACCATCGTGCAGACCTGGCTGCCCGCGCTCATCGAACTGATCCACGCGACGTATCCCGCGCTGGTGCTCGAAATCGAGGTGGACACCACGCATGTGCTGCGGTCCCATTTGATGTCGCGCCAGATCGATCTGGCGTTTCTGATGGGGCCGGTGCTTGAGGCACGGGTCGAGAACCTGCCGTTGTGCACCTATCCGCTGGCGTGGGTCGCCAGTCCGCTGCTGGATCTGGGGCCCGAACCCCTGACGCTAGCAACGATCGGCAAGCTGCCGATCATCACCTATCCCTCCAACAGTTCGCCTTACCGCGTGGTGCGCGACATGCTGACCCGGGCGGGCGTCACGTCGCCTCGCATGTATGGCAGCGCCTCGATGTCGATGGTGGTGCGGATGACGCAGGATGCCATCGGCACCAGCGTCATCGCGCCCGTATTTCTGGGCAAGGAGCTGGCGCGCGGCGAGTTGCGCATTCTGCAGGTGCAGGCCGACCCGCTACCCGAGCTGAGTTTCACCGCAACGTGGGTGCAAGGGCCGGACAGCCATGCCGTGCGCGTCATCGCGCAGATGGCGCAGAAGGTTGCCGCACAGACCTGACCGGCGATTTGGCCGTAGGTGTTTTCCCCAGCGGGCGGCGTCGCGGACGGTCTTGCCGAGGGCGCGAGAGACCTGTAGCCACGCACGCCGGCTGGCCGCAAAGCCGCGCCGATGCGTCGTTTGCGCGGAACGCACCCACGCCGCGCCGCGAGACCCAAAAAATATTTATACCCCCACATCGGAACTTACGATTGGACGCTAACCGCCCCTGACGCTGCAATGGCGCTCATAACGAAGTAGCGGCTGGATACACATCCGTGACCACCGATTCTTACCGGCGCGCAACCAGGACAACGGGATCCCGCGCGCGACACACGATCCCGCAGCCAGGAGTTTTTCCATGAAGAAGTCCCTTGCTTTTGCCGCCATCGCCGCCAGCCTCTTGGCCGGCGCCGTCCACGCCCAGGACCTTCCCAAGACCCACTTGAAGATCGTGGGCGGCTTGTCCAACCTGACCGCCTACAACGACTACGAAAAGCCGTTCTGGACCAAGACCATTCCCGAGCAGTCCAAGGGACAGGTCACGGCGGAAATCAAGGGCTTCAATGAAATGGGCCTGAAGGGGCCCGAGCTGCTGCGCCTGATGTCGCAGGGCGTGATCGAATTCGGCACCGCCACGCTGTCCTACTTCGCCAGCGACAACCCGATCAACGAGGCCATCGATCTGGCCGGCCTGGCGCCCGACGTCAAGACCGCGCGCGCCGTGACCGAAGCCTTCGAACCTGTCTACGCCAAGCTGTACGGCGAGGGCAACAACGTCAAGCTGCTGGGCATCTCCACCTATCCGGCGCAGGTGCTGTTCTGCAATGCCGAGATCAAGGGTCTGGCCGACATCAAGGGCAAGAAGGTCCGCACCAGCAGCCGCACCACGGCCGAATTCGTCGAAGCGCTGGGCGGTTCGAGCGTGACGATGGCGTTTGGCGAAGTCGTCCCCGCACTGCAAAACAAGGTGGTCGATTGCGCCATCACGGGCTCGCTGTCGGGCTACTCGGCAAAGTGGTATGAGGTGTCGACGCACCTGGTGGCGCTGCCGATCAACTGGAACCAGCAGATCCATGCCGTCAACCAGAAGGCCTGGGACAAGCTGGATCCCAAGGTGCGCACGTTCCTGCAAGACAACGTCAAGACGCTGGTCGACAACATCTGGGATGCCGCCGCCCGCCAGACGCAGGAAGGCTATGACTGCAACACCGGCGCGGCCGCTTGCCCGTTCCCGGTCAAGGGCAAGATGGTGCTGGTGCAGCCCAGCGATGCTGACAAGGCGTTGCTGAAAAAGGTGGCACAAGAGGCTGTTCTGCCCAAATGGGCCGCCCGCTGCTCGGCGCAGTGCGTGAAGGACTGGAATGCCACGGTCGGCAAGACGCTGAACCTGACCGCCAGCAAGTAAGCGCCAGGACGCGCCGGCCCGCGGGCCGGCGCGCATTCCGGCCGGTGATGGCGCGCGGTGGTCCGTGACCTTGGCATGAGGTCCGCGGCGCCCGTACGCGATGGCAGGTCGTGCCACCCGAGGTTCCTTCCATGACTCAAACCGAACACTTCCGTCTGCTCGGCGGCCTGTTGCGGCGCGCGGAGAGCTTTTCCCGCGTGGCTGTGTGGGCCGGCGGCGCCCTGACCGTGGCCAGCGTGCTGCTCATTTCCTTCGACGTGCTCGCCCGCAAGTTCCTGGGCTTTACGACTGGCGGCGCGGACGAGCTGTCCAGCTACGCGTTTGCCATCAGCACGTCCTGGGCGCTGGCGTTCGCCACGCTGCAGCGCGCCAACGTGCGCGTCGACGTGCTCTACCAATATTTGCCCGTGCGCCTGTCGGCCGTGCTGGACTGGATTTCCATGGTGGCGATGGCCGTCTTCATGGTGTTCTTGACGTATTACGCCTACGACGTGGTGGTGACGTCCTGGACGCAGAAGTCGGCGGCCAACACGCCGCTCGCCACGCCGCTGTGGATTCCGCAAGGCCTGTGGGTGCTGGGCCTGGTGTGGATGTGCATCACGGTCGCGCTGATGCTGGCGCGGGCGTCCGCCGCACTCGTCACGGGCGACATTGAACTGGTCAAGCAGATCTGCGGCGTGCGTTCGGCGCAGGAAGAGGCTGACGAAGAAGCCGCCGCGGGCGAGCGCATGGTAAAGGGAGAAGCCGCATGATCGCCACCGCCTTGACACTGCTGCTCGTCCTGATCGGTCTGTCGATTCCCGTGGGCGCCGCGCTCGGCGTGCTTGGCCTGATCCTGGACCCGATGTTCTCGATGCTGCCGCTGACGCGGGCCATCGGCGAGATTTCCTGGAGTTCGAACAACGAGTTCCTGCTGGTCGCGATTCCGCTGTTCATCATGCTGGGCGAGGTGCTGCTGCGCGCCGGCTTTGCCGAGCGCATGTACGGCGCGATGAGCCTGTGGCTGTCGTGGCTGCCGGGCGGGCTGATGCACGCGAATATTGGCGCCTCGACGCTGTTCTCGGCCACTTCCGGGTCCAGCGTGGCAACGGCGGCCACCGTCGGCACCGTCGCCATACCGCAGATCCGCAAGTACGGCTACAACGAGCCCCTGTTCCTCGGCAGCCTTGCCGCGGGCGGCACGCTGGGCATCCTGATTCCGCCGTCGATCAACCTTGTCATCTATGGCGTGCTGACGAACTCGTCGGTGCCCAAGCTGTACCTGGCCGGCATCATTCCAGGCTTCGCCATGGCGGCGCTGTTCATGCTGACAGTCGTCATCGCCTGCCTGGCCAAGCCCTCATGGGGCGGCAAGAAAATCCACGCGACGTGGGGCGAACGCTTCGCCAGCCTGGTGCATCTGGCCCCGCCGCTTGGCATCTTCTTTCTCGTGGTCGGTTCGATCTACGCAGGACTTGCGACGCCGACGGAGGCCGCCGCGCTGGGCGTGCTGGGCGCATTCATCCTGGCGGCATGGTTCCGCCGCCTGACATGGTCGATGCTGCGCGAAGTGCTGGAAGGCACGATGCGTTCCACCGCCATGATCATGCTGATCGTCATCGCAGCCAGCTTCCTGAACTTCATCATGTCCGCGACGGGCCTGACCGACGCACTGACCAAATCCATCACAGGCCTCGGCCTGTCGCCCGGCTGGATGCTCCTGATCGTGGTGATCTTCTACTTGGTGCTGGGCTGCTTCATGGAGACGCTGTCCATGATGATCACGACGATTCCCATCGTGGCGCCCATCATGATCGCGTTGGGTTATGACCCCATCTGGCTCGGCATTGTGATCATCATCCTGGTGGAGGCTGCCTTGATCACGCCGCCCGTCGGTCTGAACCTGTTCGTCGTGCAGAGCCTGCGCAAAAGCGGTTCCATGAGCGCCGTGATTGTCGGCAGCCTGCCGTTCGTGGCCGCCATGTTCGTGATGCTGGCGCTGCTGGCGTTCTGGCCCGACGTCGCGCTGTGGCTGCCGCGCGTCTTCGGTTGACGACTCTTAGATTCCCGCGCGGCCTGTCGGCCGTGCCGCTTCCCACTTTCTTCTTCGCAGGACTGATATGAAAGCCGTATTCAAGATCGACGACGCCAATCCCCGTCAGGTGGAAGTGGCCTTCAATAGCGTGATCGTGGCGGGCTGGGCCGGGCGCGACATGGCTGCCATCGAACACCACATCGAGGAACTGGCCGCGATCGGCGTGCCGCGTCCGAGCAGCGTGCCGCTGTATTACCGCATCGCCGAGAACCAGCTTACCCAGTCCGCCAACGTGCAGGCGCTGGGCGAGGAATCGTCGGGCGAGGTCGAGACGTTTGTCTTTGCGGTCGATGGCGAGATGTACGTCAGCATCGCGTCCGACCATACCGACCGCAAGCTGGAGACGGTCAGCGTGGCGATGTCCAAGCAGGTCTGCGTGAAGCCCGTGGGCGCCGAAGCCTGGCGTCTCGCCGAAGTGGCGGGGCACTGGGACGAGCTGATCATCCGTGCCTACATCGTCGAGAACGGCGAGAAGGTGCTGTATCAGGAAGGGCCGCTGTCCACGTTGCGCACGCCGCAGGATCTGATTGCGGGATACACGGGCGGCGGCGCCGTCCTGCCCGAGGGCGCAGGCATGACCTGCGGCACGGTGGCCGCCATCGGCGGCATCCGCCCGGCAGCGGACTTCACGATGGAACTGCACGATCCGCGCCTGAATCGCACGCTGCGCCACCGCTATCATGTCGAGTCGCTGCCCGTGGTCGCCTGATGGCCGCCACGCTCGGCGTTGAATCCGGGCGCGTTCCGCGCGAAGGCGTCCGTCCGCACACTTACGCCGCCAGGCGGCATTAGGACAATGATGGTTTCGACCCTGAATGATCTGACCTCGGCCCTGCGTGAGGGCCGCAGCACTTCCGTCGCGCTGACCGAAGCCGCGCTTGCGCGGGCCCAGGATCCGGCGGGTGAGGGCGCTCGCGCATTCACCAAGCTCTACGCCGACTCG
>DMTA01000261.1 GCA_003454835.1 Achromobacter sp.
GCCAGCGCCAGCGCGGCGGCGGTTTTGGGGTCGACAACAGTATTCTGGCGGTCGCCTCGGGCGCCGCCAGTTTGTATGCCTTGCCGGGTATCGCGGGCCGAGCCGTCCGACGGCCCGGCTTTCTCCGGGCTGCCGGGCTGGCTGACCGCATCGGGCCGCGCGCCGGAAATCTGGTTGGCGTTCGCGGCGGACATCGTCGTGCCCAGCACGGCGTCCAACCGCTGCACCAGGACGTTGCCAAGCGCGGCGGGACCGATACTCATTGGTCAGACGCCTGGTTGCCGTAAGCCGACAGCAGGGTCTGCTGGCGCTTCATGCGGCCCAGCAATTCGCCCAGCCGCGCCAGTTGGGGCAGCGCCAGGTCGCGCGTCATGGCATCGTTTTCAAGAATGCGCACGAGAAGGTCGTATTTCATGCTGCGGCCGGCCTCGTCCAGGGGGCTGGCGGGTTCGGCATGGCGCAGGCGCTCGACCTGCTCGCAATAGAGCTGACCGTGCAAGAGCGCGGTGTCCCAGTCGCCGGCCTGGGCGGCCGTCAACATCTCGCCCGTTGACTGGGCGATCTCCTGATACTGCTCCAGGATGGCGGAATACTGGGTGAGGGACGTCATAGAAGTCTCGGGCGAGCGATGGCTGGCAGTAGTCGTTGTAGGGGCCATCAAACCGTTGCGTCCGGGGCAGGCCGATCGATGGAGGTCTGCCAAGCGTCGGAAAGGTCCGCCAGCAGGCGGTCCGCGATGTCGAGTTGCTCGACGTCCGCTTTCAGGTTTGCCATGAGCAGGGTGCGGACGATGTAGTCGTACAACCGGCTCAGGTTGGCGGCGATGTCGCCGCCGGCTTCCATGTTCAGGCCCATTTTCAGGCCTTCGTCGACGATCTTGATTGCCTTGGTGATGGCCGTGCCGCGCTCGGCCACGCGTCCTTCCTGCATGTGCAGGCGCGCCTGTCCGATTGCCGCGCGCGCACCCTGGTACAGCAGGGTGATCAGCCTTTCCGGTGTGGCGCTCATCACTTGCGTTTCCAGGCCGATATCGGCGTAGGAGCGGACAGAGTATGAGCCTGTGGGGCGGCGCGCGGCGTACGTCATTTAATGCATCTTCTCGGTTATCACTTCGACGACTTGTTCATGGCCGCGAATTGCTGCGTCAGGTAGTTGGCCGTGACCGATTGCTGCGCAACGAATTTGTCCAATTGGACGAACTGGGCGCGCATCATTTCCAGCTGAGCTTCGCCCGCTGCCTTGGCGCGCGTGTACTGGTCCTTCACGGAGGCGATCGACTTGGCCAGACCGTCGGTCTTGGTCTTGATCGAACCGGTGTCGCTCAGGATGTCCTTCGTTGCCTTTTCGAAATTGGCGGCCAGGCCGTTCTCGCCCGTCAGCAGGCGCGCGACGTCGGCGCCGTTCGTGGACAGCGCCTTGTCCAGCTTGGTCTGGTCCAGCGTAAGCTGGCGCGTCTGCGGGTTGGTCGTGATGCCAAGGTCGGCCAACGAACGCATCGTGCCTTCGCCCGACAAGACCTGCAGCGCACCCGCCAGGGACGACTGAATGGCGCGCGTCGTGCCGTCGCCGGTCAGCGGCTGGTTGGTGGCGGCGGCGGCGTCGAACGCCGTCAGGTTCTTGATCGTCGTCTGCAGCGTGTTGTAGGCGGTGACGAAGCTCTGGATCGCCTTGTTGGCGACCGACGGATCGCTTTCCAGCTTCAGCGTGATCGGTTTGCCGGCTTCCGTCGTTTCCGACAGGTTCAGCGTGACGCCGTCGATGGCGGTCGAAATGTTGTTCGTGCCGCTCTTGACCGTGATGCCGTTGATGTCGATTTCGGCGTCGACGGCCGCGGTGGCCGTCAGCTTGCTATTGGCGGCATCGGTGCTGCTATAGGACAGGACGTCCTTGAGCGACTGGTCGCCCGTCACCGTGATGGACTTGACCGAGGCCTGGACGCCAGTGTTCTTGGCGGTCATCATCAGGTAGCTCTTGCCGTCGCCGTCGGTGATGACGGTGGCGCGCACGCCCAGCGTGTCGTCGGCGTTGACCGCCTTGACGATGCCGTTCAGCGAGGTGTCGCCCTTCAGGTCGACGGTCTTCTTGGTGCCGTCGGCCAGTTCGATTTCAAACGAGCCCGTGGCGCCGTTGGACGCCTTGCGGTCGGCCACCGCGCCCGATTGCAGGGTCTGGGAAGTGGCAACGGTTTTCACGTTGATCGTGTAATGGCCAGCCACGGCGCCCTCGGCGGCTACCGTCGCGGTCAGGGCGTCGCCGCCGGTCACGCTGCCTTTCACGGCGCCCAGCGTCTCGGGCTTGCCGAGCACGGCGGCAGCCTTCTGCACGGCTTCCACGGCGCTCTTGAGCTGGCCGAATGCCGTAACGCGGGTTTCGAAGCTGGTCTGCCGTACGGTGTACTGCTGCAGCCTCTTTTCCTCGGCGGCTTCCAGCTTCGAGAGGATATCCTCCAGGGGCAAGCCTGAATTCGAACCGAGGTTGGTGATGGTGGCCATGTGAAATTCCTTCCTAGCGATGCAATTCTGACAAAAATGTGGTCCCGGCTATCGGCCGGGTAAAGGCATAAGGCGGGCCTAATTCGGCGCTTTTCTCACCGGGCCGCGCGTCAATCTTGGCTAACGGTGTTTTAAGTGCCGGATCAGGCCGAGGTCTTGATACCGTTCCCTTGCATGTTCACGATCATCTTGGCGATCTTCAGCACCGTTTCACTGGGGATGGTGCGCAGGACGTCTCCCGATTCCGCATCGATCACCGACACCACCACCTGGTGCACGTTCGGGTCGATTTCGAACTGAAGCTGGGTCGACCAGGCTTTCATCTGGTCGTTGATCTCATCCAGCGCCTTATCCAGAGGCATCTTCTGCGCGTTCGCCTGGTCGGACGTGGCGCCGCCGGAGGAATTGCTGCTGGTGCTGGCTGCCGCCGGCGTGGCGGTGGCAGCAGGGTCTGGCGTGGCGATAACGGTCGAAACCGGTAACGACGCGAACGCTGCGGGGGCTAACGGGGTTACGGCCATGATCACTCCAACGGCGAGGGGGGCGTCTCGGAGAACGCGCTGTTTTCAGGAAATTCTCAGTTACCATAACGGCACCCTCGCAGGGAACTTTAGCCCCGCGCATACGGATGGTTCACGTGCTAAGAGTTTGGATCGGGCGATGAGTGTCAAGACGGCGTTGCGAGTGATCGAAATCATCGAAACCTACGCCCGCGAGAAACGCGCGCTGCCCTTGTCGGAACTGGCGCGGTTGCTGGACGTACCCGTCTCCAGTTGCCTGGCGCTGATCCGCACGTTGACCAGCCTGGGCTATCTCTATGAAACAGGCCGCCGCCAAGGTTATTACCCGACGGGCCGGCTGCTTGCCATGGCCCAGCGCATCGCCCGGGCCGATCCTGTCCTGGACCGGGTCTATCCCAGCCTGGTCGAATTAAGGGACGCTACCCGCGAAACGGTTGTCTTCGCCAAGCTGTCGCCCGATGGCCGGGTCGTCTATCTGGATGTGCTGGATTCGCCGCATACGATCCGATATGCGCCCGTTGCAGGCGAGTTCAAGGATGTTCATGCGAATTCGCTCGGGAAAGCGTTGCTGTCATTGCTGGACGAATCCGCGCGCGACGCCTTGCTGGCGGACATCCCCATGACGCGTTACAACGACCGCACCCTTGTCACCCGCGAGGCGCTGCTGGCGGACCTGGAAGCCGCGCGGCAGCGGGGGTGGTTCATGAACAGCGGCGAGTCCATCGCCGATGTCGGCGCGATAGCCTGGCCGGTCACGCTGTCCGGCGAGCACTACGCCATCTCGGTTGGCGGCCCGATCTACCGGATCGAGCCGGAACAGGAAACCTACGCCCGCATTCTGCGGGCGGCCTGCACGGGGCTGGAGCAGCAGGCCTGAATTACGCAGGCCTGCTGCCGTCCATCGCTCAGTAGGACTTGGGCAGGCCCAGCACCTTTTCCGCGATGAAGCACATGATGAGCTGCGGGCTGACCGGCGCAATGCGCGGGATGAAACTTTCTCGCAGCAGCCGCTCCACGTGGTACTCCTTGGCATAGCCCATGCCGCCCAGGGTCATCACCGCCGTCTGGCAGGCGTTGTAGCCGGCTTCGGCCGCCAGGTACTTAGCCGAGTTGGCGGCGGGGCCGCAGGGCTTGCCCGCGTCGTACAGGCTGGCCGCCTTGAACACCATCAGGTCGGCGGCCTCCAGCTGCATCCAGGCCTGGGCGAGCGGATGCTGGATGCCCTGGTTCTTGCCGATGGGGCGGCCGAACACCGTGCGCTCGCCGGCGTATTTGACGGCCCGGTCCAGCGCGGCGCGGCCGATCCCCACCGCCTCGGCCGCGATCAGGATGCGCTCGGGGTTCAGGCCGTGCAGGATGTATTCAAAGCCGCGGCCTTCCTCGCCGATGCGGTCGGCCACTGGAATCCGCAGGCCGTCGATGAACAGCATGTTCGAATCCACGGCCTTGCGGCCCATCTTCTCGATCTCCCGCACCTCGATCTTTTCGCGGTCCAGGTCGGTGTAGAAGAGCGACAGGCCCTGCGTGGGCTTTTCCACGTCGGACAGCGGGGTGGTGCGCGCCAGCAGCAGCATCTTGCTGGCCACCTGCGCCGTCGAGATCCAGATCTTGCGGCCATGCACGACGTATTCGTCACCCTGCCGCACGGCGCGCGTGCTCAGCTTGGTCGTGTCCAGCCCTGCGTCGGGCTCGGTGACCGCAAAGCAGGCCTTTTCCCGGCCGGCGATCAGCGGTTCAAGCCAGCGGCCGCGCTGCTCGTCGGTGCCGAACACCACCACCGGATTCAGTCCGAAGATGTTCATGTGGACGGCCGAAGCGCCCGTGAAGCCGGCGCCCGACGCGGCGATGGTCTGCATCATCAGTGCGGCTTCGGTCATGCCCAGGCCCGCGCCACCGTATTCCTGCGGCATGGCGATGCCCAGCCAGCCATCGCGAGCCAGGTCGGCGTGCAGCGGTTCCGGGAAGCCGCCTTCGCGGTCGCGTTCCAGCCAGTATTCGTCGGGATAGCGTTCGCAGATGCGGGAAACGGCGTCGCGCAATGCCAGTTGTTCCGGGGTGAATTCAAAGTCCATCGTTGTTTCCGTCCTGGGTAATGCCACGGGCAAGCATGGCGTCGATCTGTTCCTGTTCGTAGCCCGCCTCGGCCAGCACCTCGCGGCTGTGCTCGCCCAGCCGCGGGGCGGGGCGCCGTATCGAGGTCGGCGTGCCCGCGTAGAGGCCCAGCGTGCCTGTGGTGCGGATGCGGCCTTCCGAGGGGTGGTCCATTTCCTGGATGAAGCCGGTCGCGGTCAGGTGCTCGTCCTGGATCAGGCCGTCGATGGTGTAGAGCTGCGAGGCCGGAATGTCCGCGCGCGCCAGCTCGCGCAGCCAGTCGTCGCTGGGACGGGTGGCGATCACCTCGGCCACGAAGGCATAGACCTCGCTGATATGCGCGGCGCGGGCGCCATGGGTGCTGAAACGCGGGTCCTGCGACAGCTCGGGCCGCCCGATCAGTTCAAAGAAATTGCGCCAGTGCTTGTCGTTGTAGATCAGCAGGCAGATGTACCCGTCCGACGTGGCGTACGGCCGGCGATGCGGCGCCAGCAGGCGCGCGTAACCGGTGGGTCCCATGGGCGGTTCGAAGGTCGCGCCGCCCAGGTGGTCGCCCAGCACCATGTGCGCCATGCCTTCGAACATGGGAATCTCCACCGGCTGGCCGAGGCCAAGCGTCCTGGCGCTCAGCACCGCGGACACCAGTGCAATGCCGACGTGCAGGCCGACCGCCCGGTCCGCCAGCGTCAGCGGCGCGTAGCGCGGCACGTCGCCGCTTTGCTGCGCGGACAGCGCGGCGATGCCGGTCTGCCCCTGGATCAGATCGTCGTAGGCGGGGCGGCCGGCATAGGGGCCGGCCTCGCCGAACCCATAGGCGCCCACGTAGACGATGCGCGGATTGCGCGCCGTGACGGCTTCGTAGGACAGGCCCAGCCGCGCCATCGCCTGGGGGCGGATGTTGTAGAGCAGGGCGTCGCAGCTTTCGGCCAGTTTCAGGCAGGCCTCAAGGCCTTCGGGCGTCTTCAGGTCCAGCACGATCGAGCGCTTGTTGCGGTTCAGGTGCAGGTAGAGGTGCCCCATGCCCGGGTTGCGCATGGGGCCGACGGCCCGCATGTTGTCCCCCGCCGGCGACTCCACCTTGATGACGTCCGCGCCCAGGTCCGCAAGGACCTGGGTTGCGTACGGCCCCATCACCACCGAGCTCAGATCGAGAATGCGCACGCCGGCCAGCGGCCCGGCAACCGGCGTTTCAGGCAGGGGCTGGTCGATCATTGCTGCTCGATCCCCGCATCACGGATCAACTTGCCCCACAGGTCGCGCTGTTCGCCAACAAATTGCGCGAAGGCTTCGGGCGTGCTCGAAAAGGCGTCAAACCCCAGTCCCGCCAGGCGCTTTTTCACGTCGGGCTTTGCCACGATCTGGTTGATGGCGGCATTCAGCTTGGCCACGACCTCAGGCGGCATGCCTGCGGGACCAAAGTAGCCGTTCCAGGAGTTCAGGTCGAAGTCCGGCACGCCCGCTTCGGCCATCGAGGGCAGGTCGGGCACGATGGCGCTGCGCTCGGCGGTGGAGACGGCCAGGGCGCGCAGCTGGCCGGATTGCACGAACGGCAGGCCCGAGGTCAGGTCCGTGAACATGAAGTCCACCTGTCCGCCGACCACGTCGGTCAGGCTCTGCGGCGTGCCTTTATAGGGCACGTGCAGGATATCGATCTTGGCGCGGTTGGCCAGCGTGGCGCCTGCGACGATGCCGGTGCTGTTGCCGCTGGCGTAGGTGATACGGCCCGGGTTCTTCTTGGCGTCGGCCACCAGGTCGCCCACCGTCTTCCAGGGGCGCTTGGGATTCACGACCAGGATGAAGGGCAGGTTGCCGCCGCGCGCGATCGGGGTGAAATCCTTGACCGGGTCATACGGCACGTTCTTCATCAGCCAGGGGGCGGCCGAATGGGAGGTATTGGTGGTGACGAACAGCGTGTAGCCGTCGGGCTTGGCGCGCGCCACGTAATTGGCCGCGATCGTCGCATTGGCGCCCGGCTTGTTCTCCACCACGACCTGCTGCCCCAGCAGGGTCGACAACTCGGCGCCGAAGATTCGTCCCACGGCGTCCGTTCCCGATCCGGCAGGGAAGGGCACCACAAGGGTAATGGGCTTGTTGGGGTAATCGGCGGCATGGGCGGGGCCAGCCGCCGTCAAGGCGGCGCCGCTGACCAGCGCGGCGCCCAGCAGGCGTAGGGATTGCATGGGTGTGTCTCCTGTCTTTATTGGAATGAGGCGCGGCTCTTCGGCCGCTGCCTGCGCGAAGCGCCGCGTCAAGCGGCTGGGGGTGGCGCCGGAAAATCGCGGATCACGCGATCGGGGGATTCTTCGTATGGGGGCGCGTAGATCACCAGCAAGCGGGCGGGTTCATCGCTCGTCACGGTGAAGACGTGGGGGATGTCCGGGGGGAAGTAGCAACAGTCGCCGGGACCCAAGTCGGCCCATTCGTCCTGCACCTGCGCTCGGGCTGTGCCGGATATCAGGTAACAGACCTGTTCGATGCCGGGATGCGCGTGCGGCAGGGCGCCCTTGCCCTTGTCGATGACGCCCAGCAGCACCTCCACGCCGCGGGCGCCCACCGTTTCGGGACTGATCAGCC
The DNA here is from genome assembly GCA_003454835.1 of Achromobacter sp. Taxonomy (GTDB): domain Bacteria; phylum Pseudomonadota; class Gammaproteobacteria; order Burkholderiales; family Burkholderiaceae_B; genus Achromobacter. The sequence continues at coordinate 7,679 of DMTA01000261.1, forward strand.
GGCGGTTGAGGGTGCCGGTGTGATTGGCGGGGCTGTAGCCCGGCACGTCGGCTTCACGCACCAGCCATTTGGGAGTCGAACGCTGCGTCATGTCTCTTCCTATTATTTTCCATACATGAATTTATTTTTACGTATGAGAAAAACATGGGCAAGCATTTTTTGCCTGCGGATATCGTGCCTCGCCCTAGGGGATTAGGGAAAACACCGGGCGCACGCTGCTAAAATCGCAGGCTGATTTCCTTTCGCGAACCCGCCTCATGTCTTCTGTCCGTACGCCTGACGCCGCCGCCAACTTGTCCGATTGGCTGCAGTACCTGGAGTCCATCCACGCCACCGCGATCGACATGGGACTGGACCGGGTGCGCCAGGTCGCGGACCGCATGCAGTTGTCGCTGCCCGGCATCAAGTTCGTGGTCGGCGGCACCAACGGCAAGGGTTCCACCTGTGCCATGCTCGAGGCCATCCTGCTTGCGGCTGGCTACAAGGTGGGCCTCTACACCTCGCCGCACCTCATCGACTTCAACGAGCGTGCCCGCGTCAACGGCCAGATCGCCTCCGATCAGGACCTCATTACGCAGTTTCAGGCCGTCGAGGCCGCGCGCGGCGATGTGTCGCTGACTTACTTCGAATTCACCACGCTGGCCATTCTGCGCCTCTTCTCGCAGTCGCGGCTGGACGCCGTCGTCCTCGAAGTCGGCCTGGGCGGACGCCTGGATGCCGTCAACATCGTCGACGCCGATTGCTCCATCGTCACCAGTGTCGACCTCGACCACACCGACTGGCTGGGCGACACGCGCGAAAAAATCGGCTTCGAAAAAGCGCACATCTACCGCAGCGGCCGGCCCGCCATCTGCAGCGATCCCGTCCCCCCGCAGTCGCTGCTGGATCACGTTGAAGCCATCGGCGCGGATCTGTGGCTGTTCGGACGCGACTACAACTATTCGGGGGATCGCCAGCAGTGGGCGTACGGCGGGCGCGAACAACGCCGCAGCGCCATGGCCTATCCGGCCCTGCGCGGCGCCAACCAATTGCTCAATGCCTCGGCGGCGCTGGCCGCGCTGGAATCCGTGCGCGACCGCCTGCCCGTGCAGCAGCAGGCCGTCCGACTGGGGCTGCTGCAGGCCTCGCTGCCGGGCCACTTCCAGATCCTGCCCGGCCAGCCCACGGTAATCCTGGACGTCGCACACAACCCCCACGCCGCGGCCGTGCTGGCGCAAAACCTGGACAACATG
>DMTA01000049.1 GCA_003454835.1 Achromobacter sp.
CGGCGCTTCGCCCCGGCGCCCTGCGCGTCCGTGGCCCGCGCCATTCCCTCGTCTTTGCTCCTCATCGCCCTCACGCCCTTGCGGCATGCGGGCGATGCGGCGTGCGCGCCTGCCTGACCCACGCAATCACACACTCCCGTTCCACGGAGGAGACACGCATGAAATTGGCTTTCACCACCGGTCTGCTGTGCCTGGCCGGACTCGCCGCCACCGCCCACGCGGCGCCCGTCAAGATCGGCCTGATCGAAACGCTGTCGGGCCCGCAGGCCTCGACCGGCCTGATGTTCCGCGCCGCCGTCAAATACGAGCTGGACCGCATCAACGCGGCCGGCGGCTGGAACGGCCAGCCGCTGGAGCTGGTGGAGTTCGACAACCAGGGCGGCCCCGTGGGCGCCTCGGACCGCTTCCGCGCCGCCGCCGCCGAGGGCGTGCAGGTGCTGGTGCAGGGGTCGTCATCGGCGATTTCCGGCCAGCTGACGGAAGACGTGCGCAAGCACAACCTGCGCAACCCCGGCAAGGAAATCGTCTTCCTGAACGTGGGCGGCGAGGCGCTTGAGCTTACCGGCCAGAAATGCCACTTCTACCACTTCCGCTTCACCACCAACGCCGACCTGCGCGTGAAGGCGCTGGCGTCGGTGATGTCGGCCGACGGCACGCTGGGCAAGCGCGTGTACGCCATTAACCAAAACTACTCCTGGGGCCAGGACATGGAAGGCGCGACCGAGCGTTTTGCCAAGGACTACGGCTATGAGGTGGTGGGCAAGACGCTGCACGAGGTCAACAAGATCCAGGACTTCGCGCCCTACGTGGCGCGCATCCGTTCGGCCACGCCGGACACGGTGATCACCGGCAACTGGTCCAACGACCTGCTGCTGCTCATGAAGGCCACGCAGTCCGCGGGCCTGAAGGTGCGCTTTGCTACGGTGTTCCTGGACCAGGTGGGCAACCTGGCCAACGCCGGCGAGGTCGCGATGGGCCATTACATCGCGCATCCGTACAACATCGAGGCCGCGGGCGAGGAAGGCGCGAAGTTTGCCGAGGACTACAAGTCCAAGACCGGCCACTACCCCAGCTACACCGAGCCGCAGACCGTGATCGGCGTGCGCTTCCTGGGCGAAGCCTTGAAGCAGGTCAAGCCCAAGGACGGCAAGCTGTCGGTGCCAGAACTGGCCGTGGCGCTGGAGCAGGTCACCTACACGTCGGCGCTGGGCGATTACACGATGCGTGCCGAAGACCACCAGGTGCAACTGCCGATGGTCGTGTCCAAGGTCGGCAAGAACGCCAAGTACAAGGCCGACGGCACCGACATGGGCTTTGAACCGGTCAAGGTGCTGGCGGCGGCGGACGTGTCCGCGCCGGTGCAGGCGACCTGCAAGATGCAACGTCCGAAGTGATGCCAATGCGGCGGTTCGTGCGCTGACAGTTGAACTGAAGCGCGAACGGGCCGCCGCCGGCACCTGACAAGCGCACTCCCGGCGCGGGCCGGGCAAAAACAACGTGCGCAATCGATCGCGGGACGCCTGGCGTCCCGCGCAAGAATCCTGGAGCGGACATGGAATACTTTACCGTCTCGCTGTTGAACGGCGTGATCTACGGCCTGCTGCTATTCATGGTGTCGGCAGGCCTGACACTGATTTTCGGAATGATGGGCGTGCTGAACTTTGCGCACGCCTCGTTCTACATGATTGGCGCGTACGCCGCCTACACGCTGTCGCCCGTCACGGGCTTCTGGGCGGCCCTCGTGCTGGCCACGATCATTTCGGGCGTGCTGGGCATGGGCGTCGAACGCTTTTTCCTGCGCCGCGTGCACAAGTTCGGCCACGCGCAGGAATTGCTGGTGACCTTCGGGCTCGCGTTCATCGTCGCCGAGCTGGTCAAGCTCTTCTACGGCGATTTTCCCGTCGACTACCGCGTGCCGCAGTTCCTGAATTTCGCGGCGTTCCGCGTATTCGACGCGGACTATCCCTTTTACCGTCTGCTGATGGGCGGCGTGTCGATCGCGATGTTCGCGGTGATCTACCTGCTGCTGTCGCGAACCCGCGTGGGCATCGTGGTGCGTTCGGCCATCTACCGGCCACGCATGGCCGAGGCGCTGGGCCACAACGTGCCGCTCGTCTTCATGAGCGTGTTCGGCGTGGGCGCCGCGATGGCGGGCCTTGCCGGCGCGGTGGCGGGCGCGTTCTACACCACCAACCCGAACATGGCGCTGGAACTGGGCGTGCTGGTGTTCGTGGTGGTCGTGGTCGGCGGACTGGGTTCGCTGGAGGGCGCCATGATCGCGTCGCTCTTGATCGGCCTGATCAGCTCGTTCTCGGTCGGCATCGACGCCAGCCTGGCCACGCTGTTCGGCCTGTTCGGCGCGCGTGACTGGGCCGAGAGCGTGGGCGGCCTGATGACCGTGAAGATATCCAGCCTGGCCGCGACGCTGCCGTTTCTGTTGATGCTGGTGGTGCTGCTGATCAAGCCGTCAGGCCTGAAGGGAGAGCAGGCATGAGCCATTCCGCAACCTCCACCGGCCGCGCCACGGGCGCGCTGCTGTTGATTCTGTGTGTGGCCGCGCTGTGTGCGCTGCCCTGGCTGCTGCCTGCTGGCCAGCTCGTGGCGGCCGTGCAGATGCTGATTGCCGCACTGTTTGCCTGCGCCTTCAATTTGCTGGCCGGCCAGGGCGGCATGCTGTCCTTCGGCCATGCCGCGTACTTTGGCGTCGGCACCTTTGCCACCATCCATGCGATGAATGCGCTGGGCGGCGCGGGCCTCCTGCCCACCCCGCTCATGCCGCTCGTCGGCGGCGTGGCCGGGCTGCTGTTCGGCGTGGTCGCCGGCTGGTTCGCCACCATGCGGTCGGGCGTGTACTTTTCGATGATCACGCTGGCTTTGGCCGAACTGCTGCACGCGCTGGCGCCGCACCTGAAAGGCGTCTTCGGCGGCGAGGCGGGCGTATCCGCCATGCGCATGCCGGCGTGGGGCTTTACCTTCGGCTCCGACATCGAGGTCTATTACCTGGTGCTGGCGTGGGTGGTGGTGTCGCTGGCCGCCCTGTACGGCCTGACGCGCACACCGCTCGGCCGGTTGACGCTGGGCCTGCGCGAGAACGCCAACCGCCTGCGC
>DMTA01000050.1 GCA_003454835.1 Achromobacter sp.
ATCAACCAGGTGCTGGATCAGGAAACGGCCATGATCGTGGTCGAGGAACTGGGCCACGTGGCCATCGCCGCCAAGCTGGACGACCCGGAAGCCTTCCTGGACGAATCCGCCACCCAATCCGAAGCCGAGCAACTGCCGCGCGCGCCAGTCGTGACCGTCATGGGCCACGTCGACCACGGCAAGACCTCGCTGCTGGACTACATTCGTCGCGCCAAGGTTGCCGCGGGCGAAGCCGGCGGCATTACGCAGCACATCGGCGCCTACCACGTCCGCACCGAGCGCGGCATGGTGACCTTCCTTGACACCCCGGGCCACGAGGCGTTCACCGCCATGCGTGCCCGCGGCGCCAAGGCGACCGACATCGTGATCCTGGTGGTTGCCGCCGACGACGGCGTGATGCCGCAGACGCGTGAAGCCATTCACCATGCCAAGGCCGCAGGCGTGCCTATCGTCGTGGCCGTGACCAAGATCGACAAGCCCGCCGCCAACCCGGAACGCGTCAAGCAGGAACTGGTTGCCGAACAGGTCGTGCCGGAAGAATACGGCGGCGACGTGCCGTTCGTGGGCGTGTCCGCCAAGACCGGCCAGGGCATCGACGACCTGCTCGAAAACGTGCTGCTGCAAGCCGAAGTCCTGGAACTGAAGGCGCCCGAAGACGCACCCGCCAAGGGTCTGGTCATCGAAGCCCGTCTGGACAAGGGCCGTGGCCCGGTCGCGACGATCCTGGTGCAAAGCGGCACGCTCAAGCGCGGCGACGTCGTGCTGGCCGGCGCAAGCTTTGGCCGTGTGCGCGCCATGCTCGACGAAAACGGCAAGCCGATTCAGACGGCCGGTCCCTCGATCCCCGTTGAGATCCAGGGCCTGACCGAAGTGCCGGCCGCCGGTGACGAGCTGATGGCTCTGTCCGACGAGCGCAAGGCGCGCGAAATCGCGCTGTTCCGTCAAGGCAAGTTCCGTGACGTCAAGCTGGCCCGCCAACAGGCCGCCAAGCTGGAATCGATGTTCGACAACCTCGGCGAAGGCACCCAGACCCTCACCCTCATCGTCAAGACCGACGTTCAGGGTTCGCAGGAAGCCCTGGTGCAGTCGCTGGTCAAGCTGTCCACCGACGAAGTGCGTGTGCAGGTCGTGCACGCTGCAGTCGGCGGCATCTCGGAAACCGACATCAACCTGGCCATCGCCTCGCATGCCGTCGTTATCGGCTTCAACGTGCGCGCCGATGCCAGCGCCAAGAAGCTTGCCGAGAACAACGGCATCGACGTGCGCTACTACAACATCATCTACGACGCCGTGGATGAAGTTAAGGCCGCCATGTCGGGCATGTTGGCGCCCGAGAAGAAGGAAGAAATCATCGGCCTGGTCGAGATCCGCGAGGTGTACAGCATCTCCCGCCTCGGCAATATCGCCGGTTGTATGGTGCTCGACGGCATCGTGCGCCGCGATTCCCAGGTCCGCCTGCTGCGCAACAACGTGGTTCACTGGACGGGGCATCTCGAGTCGCTGCGCCGCTTCAAGGACGACGTCAAGGAAGTCAAGTCGGGCTTCGATTGCGGTCTGACGCTGCGCGGCAACAATGACATCCAGGTGGGCGACCAACTGGAAGTCTTTGAAATCAAGGAAATTGCGCGCACGCTGTAAAGCAGGCGCCAGGCATTGTTAATGAGCCGTCACAAGTCCAAAGCCATCCCCGGCCGCAATTTGCGGCTGGCTGACCAGATCCAGAAGGATCTGGCCGGGATCATCCAGCGCGAAATCGACACGAAACGCGCTGGATTGATCACGATTTCGGGTGTGGAACTGTCGACCGACTACGCGCATGCCAAGGTGTGGTTCACGGTTTTGGGCGCCGAGCCCGAAGCCGCCACGACCTTGCTGAACGAGAAGGCCGGCTGGCTGCATTCGCAGCTCTACAAGCTTCTGCATATCCACACCGTCCCCACTTTGCGTTTCTTCCACGACGAGCAAGTCGCCCGTGGCATCGAAATGTCGATCCTCATCGACCGCGCAAACCGCCCCGGCCCGCACTCGGGCGTACCCGACGAGCCTGAAGACAAGTCCTGATCGGGCTGTCGTCACTGCTTCATTTTTTTCCGGATTTCGACGATGGCTAAACGACGCGGGCTTGCGCTCGACGGTGTGCTGTTGCTTGATAAACCTGTGGGTTTGTCGAGCAATCACGCCTTGCAGCGCGCCAAACGCGCCATGGACGCGGCAAAGGCCGGTCATACCGGCACGCTGGACCCTTTTGCCACCGGCCTGCTGGTGTGCTGCATGGGTCGCGCCACCAAAATTTCCGGCGCGATGCTTGACGCCGACAAGGCATATCGCGCTACGCTGCAATTTGGATCGGAAACCGATTCCGGCGACCTGACGGGCAACGTCACGGCGACCGCCGAGCCCGGTTTCGCGGTCGAGGAACAGGCGCTGCGCGATGCGCTGTCACGTTTCTCGGGCACCATCGAGCAGATTCCGCCGATGTACTCGGCGCTAAAGCGCGACGGCAAGCCGCTGTACGAGTACGCCCGCGCAGGCATCGAGCTGGAGCGGGCGCCGCGCCAGATCACGATTTACCGCATCGAGCTGTTGTCCCTGACCGGGACGCAGGCAGAGATCGATGTGGCTTGCAGTAAAGGCACATACATCCGAACACTGGCCCAGGACATCGGGCGCGTGCTGGGCTGTTTCGCCCACCTGACGGCGCTGCGGCGCACGCACGTCGGGCCCTTCTCTCTGGAACGCGCCGTTGAACTGGAAGCCTTGCAGGCCATGCCAGACCCCAAGCAGGCATTGCTTGCACTGAACGAATTGCCGGAGGGCTTGCTGCCCTCCACCCTGACCTTAAAGGACTCGCTATGACTCGCGCCTTGCGCAACGTCGCCATCATCGCCCACGTGGACCACGGTAAAACCACCCTGGTCGACCAGCTGCTGCGCCAATCCGGCACCTTCCGCGAAAACCAGGCGCTGACCGAACGGGTCATGGACTCGAACGACCTGGAAAAGGAACGCGGCATCACGATTCTGGCCAAGAACTGTGCCGTTGAATACGAAGGCACCCACATCAACATCGTCGACACCCCGGGTCACGCCGACTTCGGCGGTGAAGTCGAGCGCGTGCTGTCCATGGTCGATGGCGTGCTGCTGCTGGTCGACGCGGTCGAGGGCCCGATGCCCCAGACCATCTTCGTGACCCGCAAGGCACTGGCCCTGGGCCTGAAGCCGATCGTCGTGGTCAACAAGGTTGACCGTCCGGGCGCCCGTACGGATTTCGTCATCAACGCCACGTTCGATCTGTTCGACAAGCTGGGCGCCACCGACGAACAGCTGGACTTCCCGGTCGTGTACGCGTCGGGCCTGTCCGGTTACGCCGGTCTGACGCCGGATGTGCGGGAAGGCGACATGCGTCCGCTGTTCGAAGCCATCTTGCAACACGTGCCGCAGCGCGAGGACGATCCTAACGGCCCGCTGCAAATGCAGATCATCTCGCTGGACTACAACAGCTACGTCGGCAAGATCGGCGTGGGCCGCATCAACCGTGGCCGTATGCGCCCCGGCATGGAAGTGGCCTACAAGTTCGGTCCCGATGGCCAAGGCGGCCGCGGTCGCATCAACCAGGTCCAGAAGTTCCACGGCCTGGAGCGCGTCGTGGTGGATGAAGCCGAAGCCGGCGACATCGTGCTGATCAACGGCATTGAAGACCTGGGCATTGGCTGCACCGTGACCGACCCGGTCAACCAGGAACCGCTGCCGATGCTGCGGATCGACGAGCCCACGCTGACCATGAACTTCATGGTGAACACGTCGCCGCTGGCCGGCCGCGAAGGCAAGTTCGTGACCAGCCGCCAGGTGCGCGACCGTCTGGACCGCGAACTGAAGTCCAACGTGGCGCTGCGCGTGCGCGACACGGGCGACGACACGGTCTTTGAAGTGTCGGGCCGTGGCGAACTGCACCTGACCATTCTGCTGGAAACGATGCGCCGCGAAGGCTACGAGCTGGCCGTGTCGCGTCCGCGCGTGGTGTTCAAGGAAATCGACGGCGTGAAGTGCGAGCCGTTCGAATCGCTGACCGTTGACGTCGAAGACGCCCACCAGGGCGGCGTCATGGAAGAGCTGGGCCGCCGCAAGGGCGACCTGCAGGACATGCAGCCGGACGGCCGTGGCCGTACGCGTCTGGAATACCTGATCCCGGCCCGTGGCCTGATCGGTTTCCAGAACGAATTCCTGACCCTGACGCGCGGCACCGGACTGATGAGCCACATCTTCCACGAATACGCGCCGATCAAGGAAGGCTCCATCGGCGAGCGTCGCAACGGCGTGCTGATCAGCCAGGACAACGGCGACGCCGTGGCCTACGCACTGTGGAAGCTGCAGGATCGCGGCCGCATGTTCGTCAACCCGGGCGATGCGCTGTATGAAGGCATGATCATCGGCATCCACAGCCGCGATAACGACCTGGTCGTGAACCCGATCAAGGGCAAGCAGCTGACCAACGTGCGCGCGTCGGGCACCGACGAAGCCGTGCGCCTGGTTCCGCCGATCCAGATGTCGCTGGAATACGCCGTGGAATTCATCGACGACGACGAACTGGTGGAAATCACGCCGAAGTCGATCCGTCTGCGCAAGCGCCACCTGCTCGAAAACGAGCGCAAGCGCGCCGCACGCGAAGCAGCGGTCTGAGCCTGGAGGCGGCAATTGCCGCCTTGTCGCCAGATCAATGAAAAGCCGCACACCTTCGGGTGTGCGGCTTTTTTTTGTTTGGCCAGGTGTCAGACACCCGTGTGGCCGCCGCTTAGATGGCGCCGTGCTGGTGCCGGTATTCTTGCGTACGCCCGCCATATCCGTAGGCCGCAGCGCGCGCGTCAATCACGTGGACGTACGAGCATTCGTGCAGTTCTCCCAGGATTTCCTGGAATGCGGCATACACATCCTTGATGAAGCGCGCCTTCTCTGCCTTGGTGTTGGTTTCGTCCGTGACGCTGATGTCCAGGTGGAATGCGTTTTTGCCCAGGTCCGACAACGGTTGCCCGCCGATGAACCAGAGATCGTGCGGAATGTGCTGCAGCGTGATGGCGATCACGGGCAGCTTTTTCCCGAGCACGGACTGGGTCAGCCCAGCGATGGATCCGACGATGCGGCGGTCAATGGCGGCATTGGGCGTGCCGGATAGATGGATGACGATATGGGGCATTACGGTTCTCCGATTGGTAGGGTACGGACTCAGTGTAGAAACCGCGTTGACATCGGAAAAGCGGGAATTTACGATTTCATCCATCGACTTGGCCGTTGGATAAATCATGAGCGGATTTGACCTGGACCAGCTTCGCACGCTGGTCGCGGTGCTGGACGCGGGCAGCCTGACGGCCGCCGCGCCCAGAGTGTTTCTGTCGCAATCGTCCGTCAGTGAACAGATGCGCAAGCTGGAGGACAGGGCGGGTCAGCCTTTACTGGTGCGCGGCAAGACCGGCGTGCGCGCCACGCCGGCGGGCCAGCGCCTCCTGGCGCATGCGCGTTCGATCCTTGCCCTGAGCGACGAGGCCTACCGCGACCTTCGCGGCGTCGCGTTGCGGGGCGAACTGCGCCTGTGCATCACCGATTACTTCCGGCCGGGGGACGTCGCCCGCCTGCTGCGGCGTCTGAACGAGCAGTATCCGCAGGTGCGGCTGCACGTCACCATCATGAAAAGCGGGGCGATCGAGGCCGCCTATGAACGCGGCGAGATCGACGTCGGCATATCCATGGTCATCCAGGAGCGGGGCGCTATGCGCGGCCGGGCTGACGGCGCGCTGCTGCGCCGGGAACCGCTGCTGTGGATGGGGGCCGAGGGCGTAACGCCGCCCTTGGAGGAACCCTTGCCGTTGCTGGCCCTGCCGGAAACGTGTGCGCTGCGCCAATACGTTGAGCGGGTGCTGTCGCGTCGTGGCGTGCCTTATGCCGTGTCGCATGTGGCGTCCGGTGTGGCCGGGTTGCAGCTGGCTGTGGCTGCGGGACTGGGTGTGGCTTGCTTGAATGAATCCGCGCTGGGCACGGGCATGGCGCGCCTGCAGGCGCCCGGCCTGCCGGCGTTGCCATCAGTGGAATTCAGATTGCTCGCCGCCCGCCCCGGCGAAAGCGAGTTCGTGGGGCGGGCGCGCGAGGCGATCGTCAAGGCGATGACGTAGGCAAGGCCTTGACCTCGACGTTGCGATGCGTGCGGCCATTCTTGTCCGCAGCACAACCGCCGTGTCAGGCGGGCAGGGAAGGGGCGTACTGCTCAGAGGACATCACCCGTTCGTGGAATTCCACGACCTTGCGCACCACCTTGGCGGGGTCGTCTTCGATGATGAAAAGATCCAGGTCGTGGGCGGCGATCATGCCGTTGCCGAGCACCTGGTCGCCCAGCCATTCGGCCAGGCCCGACCAATACTCGCTGCCGACCAGCACGATCGGCGCCGGCGGAACCTTGCCCGTCTGGATGAGCGTCAACGCTTCGAAGAGCTCGTCCAGCGTGCCAAAGCCGCCGGGCATCGCCACGTAGGCGAAGCTGTGCATGAAGAACGCCGCCTTGCGAGGAAAGAAATACTCGAAGGACAGGCTGATGGTCTGGAATTCGTTGTTGTGGGCTTCGTGCGGCAGGCTGATGTTCAAGCCGATGCTCGTGCCTCCTGCTTCAAATGCACCTTTGTTGGCGGCCTCCATGATGCCGGGGCCGCCGCCCGCGATGACTGCGAAGCCAGCTTCTGCCAGCGCCGCGGAGATCGCGATGGTGGTTTCATAGTACGGGGAATTACGGCTGACTCGTGCGCTACCGAAAACGCTGACTGCGGGCCCGATGTGAGCGAGCTTGTCTGCCGCCGTCCTTATCTCTGACATAATCAGCGGAATTTGTTTGCCGGCGGGTGTATCCATATCTGCCTTTGTAACCATGAAAAAAACGCTATTACTGGTCGACGGTTCAAGTTACTTGTACCGCGCTTTCCACGCTATGCCCGATTTGCGCAACGCGCAAGGCGAACCGACAGGTGCGCTTTACGGCGTGGTCAATATGCTGCGCAAGCTTGTATCTGACCATAAGGCAGAGTATGCCGCATGTATCTTCGATGCTCGTGGCAAGACGTTTCGGGAAGACCTGTATCCGGAATACAAGTCGCACCGTCCCCCAATGCCTGAGGACCTAGCAGCACAAATCGATCCCATCCATCGTGCGGTGCGAGCACTCGGCTGGCCGGTGCTGGCGATCGAGGGTGTCGAGGCCGACGACGTCATTGGCACATTGGCACATCGTGCCGCGCAGCATGACGTTCACACCATCGTCTCTACGGGCGACAAGGATCTGGCGCAACTCGTCAACAGCCACGTCACGCTGGTCAACACGATGAGCGGCGAGGTGCTGGACGAGGCCGGCGTCGTGAACAAGTTCGGCGTGCCGCCCGAGCGTATCGTCGACTACCTGATGCTGGTGGGCGACACCGTCGACAACGTGCCGGGCGTCACCAAGGTCGGCCCCAAGACGGCCGCCAAATGGATTACGGAATTTGGCTCGATTGACAAGCTGATCGAGGGCGCGGACGGCATCAAGGGCGTGGCCGGCAACAACCTGCGCGAAGCCATTCCCAATTTCCCGTTGACGCGTCAACTGCTCACGGTCAAGTGCGATTGCGATCTGACCGGTCACATTGATGGCGTGGACGACCTGACGCCGCGCCCGCGTGACGACGCCACGCTGACCGAGCTGTACGAACGCTACGGATTCCGCACGTGGCTGCGCGACCTGACGGGCGACGTCGAGCGCGTACCCACGGGCGATGCGCGCATCGCGCACGAGGCGCCTGCCGCGCCCGCCACGCTGGATTACCGCATCATCTCCGACTGGGCGGCGTTCGACGCCTGGATGGAACTGATGCAGCAGGCATCGCTGGTGGCACTGGACACCGAGACGACGTCGCTGGACGAGATGCAGGCCCGGCTGGTGGGCTTGTCGATGTCGGTGGCGCCCGGCGTGGCCTGCTACATCCCGGTCGCGCACCGGGGCCCGGATGGCGCGGTCCAGTTGCCCAAGGACGAGGTGCTGGCCCGGTTGAAACCCTGGCTGGAAGACCCGGCGCGCGCCAAGCTGCTGCACCATGCCAAGTACGACACGCACGTGTTCGCCAACGAAGGCATCCGCCTGGCCGGCGCCGCCGAAGACACCATGCTGCAGGCCTACGTGCTGGAATCGCATCGTGGCGTGGGCCTGAACGATCTGGCGCAGCGTTATCTGGGACGCAGCGGCGTGTCCTACGAGGACCTCTGCGGCAAGGGCGCCAAGCAGATCGGCTTTGACGAAGTGGCGGTGGACAAGGCCGGGCATTACGCGGCCGAAGACGCCGACTTCACGTTGCAACTGCACCAGGTGCTGCGTCCGATGGTCGCCGCCGACGAAGGGCTGGAGCGCATCTATCGCCTGGAAATGCAGGTGTCCGGCGTGCTGACCACCATCGAACGCAACGGCGTGAAGGTCGATGCCGCGGAACTGGGCCGCCAGAGCAACAAGCTGGGCCAGGAGATGCTGCAGCTCGAGCAGAAGGCCTACGAACTGGCCGGTCAGCCGTTCAACCTGAATTCCCCTAAGCAGCTTGGCGAGATCCTGTTCGGCCGCATGCAACTGCCGGTGGTGCGCAAGACCGCGAGCGGCGCGCCCTCGACGGATGAAGAAGTGCTGAGCAAGCTGGCGCTGGACTATCCGCTGCCGCAGGTGCTGCTGGACTACCGCGGGCTGTCAAAGCTGAAGTCGACCTACACGGACAAGCTGCCGCGCATGATCAACCCGGCAACGGGCAGAGTTCACACGCACTACTCGCAGGCCGCCGTCATCACCGGACGCCTGGCGTCGTCGGATCCCAACCTGCAGAACATCCCGGTCCGCACCGAGGCCGGGCGGCGCGTGCGCGAGGCGTTCATTGCCGAGCGCGGCCTGCTTTTGTCCGCGGATTATTCGCAGATCGAGTTGCGCATCATGGCGCACGTCTCGGACGACGCGAATCTGCAAAGCGCCTTCGCGGCTGGCGAGGACATCCACCGCGCCACCGCATCCGAAGTGTTCGGCGTGCCACTGGACGCCGTGACCACCGATCAGCGCCGTGCCGCCAAGGCCATCAACTTCGGCCTGATCTACGGCATGGGCGTGTTCGGACTGGCGTCCAACCTGGGCATCACGCGCGACGCCGCGCAGGCGTATATCGACCGCTACTTTGCGCGCTATCCGGGTGTGGCCATGTACATGGACGACACGCGGCGCCTGGCGCGCGAGCAGGGCTATGTGGAAACTGTCTTTGGACGGCGGTTGCAGTTGCCGGAAATCCGCGGGGCCTCGGGGCCGCGCAGGCAGGGCGCCGAGCGGGCGGCCATCAATGCGCCCATGCAGGGCACGGCGGCCGACCTCATCAAGATGGCCATGGTGGCGGTGCAGGACTGGCTCGACACCGAAAAGCTGCAGACGCGGATGATCATGCAGGTGCACGACGAACTGGTGATGGAAGCGCCGGACGACGAGCTGGAATTGGTCAAAGAGGCGCTGCCGCGCCTGATGTGCAACGTGGCGACGCTGCGGGTGCCGCTGGTGGCGGAGGTGGGCGTCGGCAAGAACTGGGAGCAGGCGCACTAAAGGGACAGAGCGCCGCTGGGCCGTCTCCGGACGGCCCATTTCCGGTTTTTGGATTGCAACAATATAATGTTGCGCTTCCCCCCGCCTGATCTTCTCCCCCTTCATGTTGCTGCTCTGGGTCCTGCTCGCCACTATTACCGGCGGCCTTATTGCTGTCCTCATCGCGAGCTGGCTCGCGTACAAGGTCTTTGCCAAATACCTGCATCACATGGTGAGCCTGTCGGTGGGCGTGCTGCTCTCGGTCGCGCTTCTGCACCTGTTGCCCGAAGCGTTCGAGACCGGCGTCGGCAACGCGCATGTGCTCTTCGGGCTGATGCTGGCGTCGCTGATCGGGTTTTTCGTACTGGAGAAGATTGCGCTGCTGCGCCACAGCCATCACCACGAAGGCGACGGCCATCACCACCACAAAGGGCATGACCGTCACGAGGCGGGGCGCGGCGGGATGCTCATCCTGATCGGCAGTTCGCTGCACAACCTGTGCGACGGCGTGCTGATCGCCGCGGCGTTTCTTACCGACCCGTTGCTGGGCGTGCTGACGGCGGCGTCGATCATCATCCACGAGATACCGCACAAGCTGGGCGATTTCGTCGTGCTGATCAACGCCGGCCTGCGCCGCCGCCGGGCGTTCGCGCTGATTCTCTTTACCAGCTTGTGTTCAGCGGTCGGCGGCATAATAGGCTACTTCGTGCTGCAGCAGGCGCAGGACTGGACGCCGTACATCCTGGTGGTTGCCGCGAGCAGCTTCCTGTATATCTCGGTGGCAGACCTGATGCCGCAGATGCACGAGCGGGTATCCCTGTCCGATGCCGTCCCACAATTGCTGCTGGTTGGCGTGGGCGTGGCGCTGATCTACAGCGTGACGACCCTGATGCACCACGGGCACGACCACGGCCATGACCATGGCGCGCCGCATGCGGAGCACGGCCACCAGCACTAGCGCTGGCACGGCGGTGGGGATGGCCGGCTTTCGTCGACCCCAACCAAGGAGTTCTCCATGAGTTTTTCCACCGCCGCAGGCAATGTCGCCCCCACCGTGATCCACACGGACACGCAGGGCCTCGTCCACGGGGATTTCCAGCTGCCCGTTACGGGTGGCCCCATCGACGCCTACTACGCGGCGCCCGAGGGCAAGCGCGATCTGCCGATCGTGCTGGTGATCCAGGAAATCTTTGGCGTGCATGAACACATCAAGGACATCTGCCGCCGGGTCGCCAAGGCCGGCTATCTGGCCGTCGCCTGCGATCTGTATCAGCGCCAGGGCGACGCGTCGTCCTACACCGACATCCCGAAGCTCATTTCCGAACTCGTCAGCAAGGTCCCGGACGAACAGGTGTTTGGCGACTTGGACGCCAGCGTGGCCTGGGCCGCCGCCAACGGCGGCGACGCACGCCGCGTGGCGGTGACGGGCTTCTGCTGGGGCGGGCGCCTGACGTGGATGTACGCCGCGCACAATCCCGACGTGAAGGCGGGCGTGGCCTGGTACGGCAAGCTCAGCGTGGGCCACGGGCCGCTCATCAAGCGCGTGGCGCTGGATGTGACGAACGAGCTGCATGGTCCCGTCCTGGGTCTGTACGGCGGGCGCGACGCCAGCATTCCGCTGTCGGACGTGGAAGCCATGAAGACGAAGCTGGCCGCGGGCAATGCCGCCGCGAAGCTGTCCGACATCGTGGTGTATCCCGAGGCCGATCATGCGTTCCTGGCGGATTACCGCGCCAGTTATCACCCGGAGGCCGCGAAGGATGGCTGGGCGCGGATGCTGGAATGGTTCAAGCGGTATTTGTGAGGCGGGACGGGGGGGGCCCCNNAGCCGACCCGCGGGTCGGCTTTTTCATGCAGGGCAGCAAGCGCGTGAAGCGCGCGCGGCGTGGGGGCTTTAATTCCCCGCTTCGCGCAGGCGGCTTGGCAACAGTTCTCCGTGGCGCGCCAGGAGCGGATACGCCGCCGCGCCCACGAGATGCGAGTTGATGCCCTTCATGTCCCGCAGAATGTCCAGATACAGCGCGCCGACTTCCGCCGCGTCGACCTGGCCCGATTTGATCTTCTGCAGGTGGGTATCGGCCGCCTGGGTTTCGATCGTGCGGAATCGCGCCTTTTCGCCGGCCAGCGAACGCGCCTGGCGCAAGTCGTCGTTCACGAAGAGGGCGGCGGCCGTGCGCTGGTTGGCGATGAGCTGGCCCAGCGTGTCGTCCAGGCTGGCGCGTTGCTCGGGCGAGAACGTCCAACCTTGTTTACGCAGCTTGGCGACGTGGCTGAGCAGCCCATGATGAGCGATATCGCCGGCATGGCCGATGTTGCTGGTGAAGGCCAGGATGTCGTCGAGCCGCTGGATGTCCTCGCGGGTCATGTTTTCCTGATCCAGCGTTGCCAGGTACGTCGTAATGGCGTTTTCCAGCTTGTCCAGCGCGCCGTCTAGCTGCCGCGCCTGCACCATCCGGTGACGGTTGTCGCGCTTGAAGCCCGCCCGCGCGTAAAGCAGCAGCGTCTGCAGCATGTCGGCCATCCGCAGGGCTTCGCGCGCGGCGTTGCCCAACGCGACCGCCGGCACGTCGTGCGCCCATTCGTCCAGGTACTGGGGCCGGGACGGGTCGTTCGGGTCGGCGCGCTTGGGCAGCCAGCGGGTGAGAAGCGCTGCGTACGGCGTCAGGAGCGGCAGGAAGGCCAGCGCGATGACGACGTTGAACAGGGTGTGGAAATTGGCGACCGCGCGGGCAGGGTCGCGCGCCAGGTCGCTCATCCAGGGCTGCAGGAGAGGCAGCAGCAGCAGGCCGGCCAGAACGCCCAGCACCCGAGTCAGCAAATTGCCCAGCGGCAGGCGGCGGGCGGCGGGGTCGTCGCCCGTGACGCCTTCGATCATGGGGTTGATCGCCGTGCCCAAGTTGGCGCCCAGCACCAACGCAAACGCGACGTGCGGCGCCACCATGTTGTGGCTGGCCAGCGACATCACCAGCACCACGACGGCCACGCTGGAGTGGGCTGCCCACGTGAATGCCGCGGAAAGCAGCACTGCGGCGACGGGTTGAGTCGCCAGGGCGTCAAGGACCATGCCCAGCATGGGCGCGGTCTGAAAGGGGGCGAAAAGCTCGACGAGCTGGTGCAGCGACAGCAGCAACAGGCCCAGGCCGATGAAGACCCGGCCCAGGTCGCGAGTGCGGCCCGGCGGATAGCGCCGGAACATCCAGACGCCGGCAAGGATCAGGATCGGCGCCAGCTCGGTCAGGTCGAAGGACAGCAACTGGACGATCAACGTGGTTCCGACGTTGGCGCCCAGCATGGCCGCCAGGGCGGGCACCAGTCCGACGACGCCGCCCGCGGCAAAGCCGGTGATCATCAGGCCGGTGGCGGTGCTGCTCTGCAACGCGGCCGTGATGCCCAGCCCGGCAAAGAATGCCCGCAGCCGCGTGCCAAGGGCGCGTCCCAGTGCCGCGCCCAGTGCCGCGCCAAACGCGCGTTGCACGCCCGTCTGCACCATATGCACGCCCCAGAGGAGCAGCGCCACGTAGCCGGCGAAGTCAAGCAGGGTAATGAGTCCAGACATCCAGGCGTTTTTCCGTTCTTTTTATGACAAGTAATAATTCTGTAATGATCGCACGCCGCAGCGGGCTTTGACACCCGGGGCGAAGATACAGGATACGCCCGGCGGGGCTTTGCTGCGTACGCCCGGGGCTACGCGTATCATTGCCTGATCATTTGTGGATGTCTTGGAGTTTGGCGTGGCCGTTTCCGTTTTCGATCTGTTCAAGGTGGGTATCGGCCCGTCAAGTTCCCACACCGTGGGTCCGATGCGGGCGGCGCTGCTGTTCGCCCAGGGACTGGAGCGCGACGGCCTGATTCCGCGCGTCGCCAGCGTGCGGGCCGAGCTCTACGGATCGCTGGGCGCCACCGGCAAGGGTCACGGCACCGACAAGGGCGTGCTGCTGGGGCTGATGGGCGAGGCGCCCGACACGGTCGACCCGGCCGCCATTGCCGGCATGGTCGCGTCCGTGCGCGCCAGCCGCCAGTTGCCGCTGCTGGGCAAGTACCCGCTGCCCTTCATCGAAAAAGAACACCTGATGTTCTACCGCCGCGAAGCCATGGCCGAACACCCCAACGGCATGAAGTTCCACGCCTTCGACGCCGACGGCCAGAGCCTGCGCGAGGCGCGTTACCTGTCGGTGGGCGGCGGCTTCGTCGTCACCGCGGGCGCGTCCAACAGCCAGGTCATCGCCGCGCATGACCAATTGCCGTACCCGTTCCGCATGGGACGCGAACTGCTGGCCATGTGCCAGGAAAACGGCATGACCGTCGCGCAGATCATGATGCAGAACGAGCTGACCTGGCGCGAAGCCTCGGAAGTCAATGCCGGTCTGGACCGGATCTGGCAGGTCATGCAGGACTGTGTCGCGCGCGGCTGCGGCATCAACTATCCCGAGGCGGACGGCGAACTGCCCGGTCCGCTGCGCGTGCGCCGCCGCGCGCCGGAGCTGTACCGCAACCTGACGCAGCGCGCCGAGCGNNGGCCGTCAACGAAGAGAACGCCGCCGGCGGGCGCGTGGTCACGGCGCCCACCAACGGCGCGGCGGGCATCATCCCGGCAGTGCTGCACTATTACGATCGTTTCGTGCCGGGCGCCAACCGCGAGGGCGTGCGCGATTTCCTGCTGACCGCCGCGGCGATCGGGCTGCTGTACAAGTACAACGCGTCGCTGTCGGGCGCGGAAGTGGGCTGCCAGGGTGAAGTCGGCGTGGCCTGTTCCATGGCGGCCGGCGGACTGGCGGCCGCGCTGGGCGGGTCGGTGGAGCAGGTGGAAAATGCGGCCGAGATCGGCATGGAGCACAACCTCGGCCTGACCTGTGATCCCGTCGGCGGTCTGGTGCAGATTCCCTGTATCGAGCGCAACGCCATGGCATCGGTCAAGGCCGTCAACGCCGCCCGCATGGCGCTGCGCGGCGACGGCCAGCACTACGTGTCGCTGGATTCGGTCATCAAGACCATGCGCGAAACCGGCGCCGACATGAAGACCAAGTACAAGGAAACGGCGCGGGGTGGGCTGGCGGTGAATATCGTCGAGTGCTGAACTTGTGATGCCGTGACAAGGTGTCTGACACCCTTCCACGCACATGCGCCGGACACCCGCGAAAAAAAGCCCGCCGAAGCGGGCTTTTTTGCGGCCAACGGCCGGTGACCGATCAGATCACGCGAGCATTCTGCAGCGCGGCGATGCGGGCCGGGATCGGCGGGTGCGACGCGAACATGGCTGCCAGGCCGCCCTTGCCGGTGATGCCGGACGCTTCGAAGGACTTGGGCAGTTCGCCCGGTTCCAGGCCGCCCAGGCGGGCCAGGGCGCGGATCATCGGTTCGCGGGCGCCCATCAGGTGGGCCGAGCCGGCGTCGGCGCGGTATTCGCGCTGGCGCGAGAACCAGGCGACGATGATCGAAGCCAGGACGCCGAAGATGATTTCACAGACCAGCACCGTGACGAAGTAGCCCGGGCCGATGCCGCGTTCGTTCTTGAACACGACGCGGTCGATGAAGTAGCCGACGACGCGCGCCAGGAAGATGACGAAGGTGTTCACCACGCCCTGGATCAGGGTCAGGGTGACCATGTCGCCGTTGGCGATGTGCGCGACCTCGTGCGCCAGCACGGCTGCGACTTCTTCTTCGGACATGCTTTCCAGGAGGCCCGTCGACACGGCGACCAGCGAGTCGTTCTTGAACGCACCGGTGGCGAACGCGTTGGGGGCGCCTTCGTAGATGGCGACTTCGGGGCGGCCGATGCCGGCGCGGTCGGCCAGTTGGTGGACGGTGTCGACCAGCCAGGCTTCGCGCTGGTTGCGGGGCGAGTTGGGATCCAGCACCTGCGCGCCGGTGCTCCATTTGGCCATCGGCTTGCTCATGAGGAGCGAGATGATGGCGCCGGTGAAGCCGACCACGACCGAGAAGATCAGGAGGGCGTTGAAGTTGATCCCGTTGGCCGTGATGACACGGTCCACGCCCAGGATGCGCAGCGTGGCCGACAGCACGAGCATGACGGCCAGGTTGGTAATGACGAACAGAACAATGCGTTTCATGTTTTTTTATTCCTCTGCGAGCGGCAAATACCCGGATTTCGACATCGCGGGGCCTCGCCAGTTCCCCGACTCGCCGGCTCCGCTCCGGGTGACGGAGAGTATAGTATCGCTTTCCCTTATTCCTTCCCCCCTTTTCCCTTAGCGTAGACCCGCATGCAGGCACTTTGGATGTTGGTGGCGTCCGCCATGTTCGCCATCATGGGGTCGTTCGTGAAGCTCGGCACCGAACACGGCGCGTCGCTGCCGCAGGTCGTGCTCTTTCGCGGCCTGCCGTCGGTGATCCTGTTGCTGATCTGGGCGCGCGCTGGCCGCCAGTCCATCATTCCCACGAGCTGGAAGCTGCACATCTGGCGCAATCTGTCCGGCGTCACGTCGATGTGGCTGGGCTTTTTCGCCATCTCCCATCTGCCTCTGGCCACGGCCACCAGCCTGAACTACACGGCGCCGCTGTTCATCGCCTGTTGGATGCTGGGGTGGGGCGGAGCGCAGCGCGACCCGGTGCGGATCCTGGCCGTGGCGCTGGGCTTCCTGGGGGTCATCGCCGTGCTGCGGCCAAGCATCAACGAAGAGCAGTGGCTGGCCGCCTTGCTTGGCATGGGGGCGGGCGCCATGTCCGCCATCGCGATGATGCAGATTCGCCAGCTGGGCCGCATCGGCGAACCCGAGTGGCGCACCGTCCTCTTCTTCTCGGTCGCCGTGTGTGCCTCCAGCGGCGCCGGATTGGCGTTCGAGGGCTGGGGCTACGCGGACTGGACCGGATATCTTTCGCTGCTGGGCGTGGGCGTGGCGGGGCTGTTTGGCCAGTTGGCCATGACCCGGGCGTTCGGCATGGGGTCGGCGCTACTGACCGCCGCCCTGCAGTACAGCACCATCATCTTCGCGGCGCTGATCGGCATGGGCTTCTGGGGCGACCATCTGGACGCCGTGGCCTGGGCCGGCATGGGCCTCATCATCTTCGCGGGCCTGCTGTCGGTGTGGCGCACCATGCGCGATCCCAAGCCGGTCTGAAGCCCGCATTTGCCGACTTCCACCCAGGAGCCCCATCGCATGACGACGACCCTGATCTCCGCCGCCGATCTGGCCGCGCGCTTGGACACCCCCGACGTGCGCGTGTTCGACGTGCGCCACGACCTGACGAACCATGCGGCGGGCCGCCAGGCCTACGACGCAGGCCACATTCCCGGCGCCCGCTATCTGGATCATGAAACCGAGCTGGCCGCCGCGAAGACGGGCAAGAACGGCCGCCATCCGCTGCCAGACCGCGCCCAGTTCGGCGCTCTGGTGGCCGCGCACGGTGTGACCCCCAGCACGCTGGTGGTGGCGTACGACGCCAGCGGCGGCATGTACGCGGCGCATCTGTGGTGGATGCTGCGCTGGCTGAGCCACGATCAGGTGGCCGTGCTGGACGGCGGATGGCAGGCCTGGACCGCCGCTGGCCTGCCGGTCAGCCATGACGCGGCGCCCGCCGTGT
>DMTA01000047.1 GCA_003454835.1 Achromobacter sp.
TGTCCTGCGGCGCCGCGTCCAGCGCGCCCACCGGGGGAGCCAGCGATGCAATCTGCACGCCGCCCGTGCCGGGATCGCCCGGCACCAGCAGCGCCTGACCGTTCGCGGACTTCTGGCGGCGGCTGATGTCGTTGGTCTCGCGCAGCGAAGCCTCGGACACGCCAAAGCGCTTGGCGATGGCTGCGTAGGACTCGCCGCGGCGCGAATGGTAGACCTTCCAGGCGGACAGGTCGCCCTTGTAGTTGGTGAGGTTGGCGTTGAAGATTTCGACGCGGTCGGCCGGCAGCAGCAGGGTGGGGCCGTGGTCACCGCGGATGACCGGGCGGTTGAAGGACGGGTTCAGGGCCTTGAATTCGTCCAGCGGCATCTCGGCCAGCTTGGCGGCGATTTCAAGGTCGATGTCGCTGTTCTTCTGCACCGTCACGAAGTACGGCGTGTTGCCCACGGGCGGCAAGGCCACCGCGTAGCGCTGCGGATCCGCAATGATGTTCTTGATGGCCTGCAGCTTGGGCACGTAGTTGCGCGTCTCGTCCGGCATGTTCAGTGACAGGTAGTCGGTGTTCTGGCCGGCGGCCTCGTTCTTGGCCATGGCGCGCTGCACCGAGCCTTCGCCCCAGTTGTACGAGGCCAGGGCGAGGTACCAGTCGCCCTGCATTTCAAACAGCTTTTCCAGGTAGTCCAGCGCCGCGTTGGTCGAGGCGATGGGATCGCGGCGCTCGTCGCGCCACCAGTCCTGCTTCAGGTTGAAGTGCTGGCCCGTGGCCGGCACGAACTGCCACAGGCCCGAGGCCTGCGCGCGCGACAGCGCCGTCGGGTTGTACGCGCTTTCGACGAAGGGCAGCAGCGCCAGCTCGGTCGGCAGGCCGCGGCGGTTGATCTCGTCGACGATGAAATACAAGTATTTGCCCGCGCGTTCCGCCATGCGCTGCACCGCTTCCGGGTGGGACGCGTAGTAGTCGGTCCACTGCTTGGAGAGGTCGGTGTTCAGGTTGGGGATCGCGAAACCGCGGCGGATGCGGTCCCAGGCGTCAGCCGGCGGGTTGGTCAGGTCGATCGTGCGGGAGGTGTCCCGGGCGATGTATCGGCCTTGGGAATTGGTGGTGAGATTCTTGCTATCGGGGGCTTTGGTTCCTGCGCAACCGGCGAGGACTGCCAGCATGAGCGGCAGAAGGAGTCGGGATAGATTCATCAGGTGGTCACTTGAAATCGTTCTTCCATTCACGAAGGGAGGCAAAAACCTCTACCGGCGTATTCTGGTGGCGTCCGGCCCAGCTTGCGGCTGCCTGGGCGACGTCGGGCTGCTGCGTGCGCAAGAACGGATTGGTCGCGCGTTCCTGGCCGATGGTCGAAGGAAGCGTGGGGTGACCATCCGCGCGTAATTGCTGGGCCCGCAGGTGCCACGTTTGCAGGTCGCGGTTGGCCGGTTCGACGGCCGATGCCCAGCGAAGGTTCGCTAGAGTGTACTCGTGTGCGCAAAAAACTTTTGTATCCGCCGGTAAAGCGGAAAATTTTTCCAAGGAATCAAACATTTGCGCTGGGGTGCCCTCGAAAAGCCGGCCACAGCCCCCCGCGAAAAGCGTGTCGCCACAGAACAGCGCGTGCTCGACGCCGGCCGCGCGGCCGGCATAGGCGATGTGCCCGGCGGTGTGGCCCGGCACGTCCAGCACGGCCAGGTCCAGGTCCAGTTCCGGCAGCGTCACGCGGTCGCCTTCGGCCAGACGGACGTCGCAGCGCGGCAGCTTTTCGCGCGCCGGACCATATACGGTGATGCCCTCGATGCGGGACAATTCGAGCACGCCGCCCACATGGTCGCCATGGTGGTGCGTGAGTAGAATGGCGCGCAGCTTCAAGCCTTGCTGATCCAGAAACCGCAACACGGGGCCGGCCTCGCCGGGGTCCACGACAGCCGCCAGGCCGTCCTGGACGATCGCCCAGATGTAGTTGTCGGAAAAGGCTGGCAAAGGCAAGACCGCGGCGTTGCGTTCGCGGCCGCCTGCGGGGGCGGTCAAGGCTTGCATGGGATTCGAAGGAAAAAACGTGGCAGAAGAAACTCCGCCGATTGTAGAACTGGCCGAATGGTTCCAGACGCCGCCGGGCCAGTACGTGCTGGCCTGGGAGCGGGCCCAGTTCGACGCGGCCGTCGCGGATGTCTTCGGATATTACGCCTGGCAGGTCGGCCTTGCCGACCTGAACCTGTTGCGGGCAAACCGGATGCCGTTCAAGGGCTATGTGGGCACCGAGACCCCGACGCCGGAAAACATGCCCGGCTGGCAGTCACGCGTGGTCGTTGCGGAGCCCGAGGCCCTGCCGTTCGAATCCCAAAGCGTGGACCTTTTGATCCTGCCGCACACCTTTGAACTGACACCCGAGCCTCACAATGTGCTCCGCGAAGTCGAGCGCGTGCTGGTTCCCGAGGGCCGCGTCGTCATTTCGGGGTTCAATCCCTGGAGCATGTGGGGCGCGCGCACCCGGATGCCCGGCATGGAGCCCTGGCTGCCGCAGCCGCCGTCGTCTCAGGTGTCGCTGGTGCGACTCAAGGACTGGTTCAAGCTGCTGTCGCTGGAAGTCGATGAAAGCCAGTTCGGCTGCTATGCGCCGGCCTGCCGCAGCGAAAAATGGCTGCAGCGCTGGAGCTTCCTGGAGTCCGCCGGCGCCCGCTGGTGGAGTCTGGGCGGTGCGGTCTACATGGTTTCGGCGGTCAAGCGCGTGACCGGCATGCGTATCATCGGGCCTGCCTGGAAGACCAAACCCAAGCGCGCACGCGCGGCCTCGGTGGTGGTCAACCGCCAGGCGGACGACGGCTTCGACCCCTCCTGAACGGCCGGGCCGGCCTCACATTGCAAGAACAAGGACACGCACGCAGCACCATGCAGGACAACAAAGCGAACGATCAGAAAGTGGAAATGTGGACCGACGGCGCCTGCAAGGGCAATCCGGGTCCCGGCGGCTGGGGCGTGCTGATGCGCGCCGGCGCGCATGAAAAGACGCTGCATGGCGGCGAACTCCAGACCACGAACAACCGGATGGAATTGCTGGCGGTCATCGAAGGCCTGCGCGCGCTCAAGCGCCCGTGCGTCGTCACCATCCACACCGACTCGCAATACGTCATGAAGGGCATGACCGAGTGGCTGGCCAACTGGAAGCGGCGCGGCTGGCTCACCGCCGAGAAAAAGCCGGTCAAGAATGCCGAGCTCTGGCAGGCGCTGGATGAGCAGGTGCAACGGCACCAGGTCTCGTGGCGATGGGTCCGCGGCCATGCGGGCGACCCCGGCAACGAGCGCGCGGATCAGCTTGCCAACATGGGCGTCGAGGTCGCGCGCCGCGCCTGAACGGGGTCGACCACCCCGCCGGCATCCGGATATACCCTCAAATCGGCCCACTTGGGCCGATTTAGTTCTTTCATCGCACTTCAGGATTGTTCCAGTATGTAAATCCGGGTGCTAAAGTGCCAACCCTTCCTCCAGTTCCTGCGGCGACGTCCGAGTGGGGCATGCCCGGTCCGCGCCGCAACACCGCCACTTTCGCGCATGAAAAAAGCTGTACTGCTGGCCGCCGTCGCGGCAGGGTTGGCCGCGGGGGCCGCGCTCGGCGTGTTTGTGCCGCGCTGGCTGGCCCCGTCCGCCACTCCCGT
>DMTA01000541.1 GCA_003454835.1 Achromobacter sp.
CGGCTTCGCGCGCGGCCTGCAGATTGGCGCCCTCGGCCACCACGCCGATGGGCGGCAGGTTGTGGCCGCGCAGCGACGCCACCAGCGCGGGCCAGTCGATCGTTTCCTCGACCCGGCTGGCGTCGATGACGACGGGCTCGTTTTCAAAGAAGCTGCCGGCATCCGCCATGCGCTTGGCCAGCGCTGCGTTCAGGCGTTCGGGATCGGCGCTATGCAAAACCACCCGGATGGCATACAGGGTGGCGCTCTTGAAGTCCAGGGCTAGGGATTCAGTGTTCATCTTGATTGTGGCTGGCGGTCCGGGCGGCGGAAAACTGCGCGCGCAACCGGCTGCGGGATGTCGGGGATGATAACCCGCCCAAGGCGGCCTGCGCCGGGCGCGGGGCGAAAGAAAAAGGCGCCACAAGGCGCCTTTTCCGGGTA
Source organism: Achromobacter sp. (assembly GCA_003454835.1). Lineage (GTDB taxonomy): Bacteria > Pseudomonadota > Gammaproteobacteria > Burkholderiales > Burkholderiaceae_B > Achromobacter. The sequence goes on from DMTA01000541.1 coordinate 424, forward strand.
TTGCGCACGCGGGCGCGTCAGCCTTGCGCCCACGAATCGCGCAGGGTCACGATGCGGTTCAACACCGGCGCGTCGGGCGTCGAGTCCTTCAGGTCGGCCGTGAAGTAGCCCAGGCGCTCGAACTGCCAGGTCGCGCCCGGCGTGGCCACGGTGCCCGGTTCCAGCCAGGCCGTGACGGTCTGCTTGGAGTTCGGGTTCAGGCAGGCCAGGAAGTCTTTGTCGCCGCCGTCCGGACGCGGATCCGCGAACAGGCGGTCGTACAGGTGGATCTGGGCGGGGATCGCGTGCGCCGCGCTGACCCAGGTGATGTTGCCCTTGACCTTGACGCTGTCGGCGCCCGGCGTGCCGCTCTTGGTGTCGGGCAGGTATTCGGCCTGCACTTCGACGACCTCGCCGGCCTCGTTCTTGGAGAACCCGGTGCAGCGCACGACATAGCCGTACTTCAGGCGCACCGTGTTGCCGGGGAACAGGCGGAAATACTTCTTGGGCGCTTCCTCGCGGAAGTCGTCGCGTTCGATCCACAGCTCGCGCGACAGCGGAAACTCGCGCACGCCGGCTTCCGGGTCGTGCGGGTTGCGCGGCGCGGTGCAGGTCTCGGTCTGGCCTTCCGGGTAGTTGGTGATGACCAGCTTGATCGGATCCAGCACGGCCACCGAGCGCGCTGCAATGGGATCCAGGTCGTCGCGCACGGCCTGCTCGAGCAGGCTGTAGTCGATGCGCGAATCGGACTTGGACACGGCGGTGCGGTCGCAGAACAGGCGGATCGACGCGGGCGTATAGCCGCGGCGGCGCAGGCCGAAGATGGTGGGCATGCGCGGATCGTCCCAGCCGTCCACGTGGCCTTCCTTGACCAGCTGCAGCAGCTTGCGCTTGCTGGTGACGACGTAGCTGAGATTCAGGCGGGCGAATTCGTACTGGTGCGGCAGCGGCTGGGCCAGCTTGCCCAGTTCGGCCAGGCGCGTCAGGATCCAGTCGTAGAACGGGCGCTGGTCTTCGAATTCCAACGTGCAGACGCTATGCGTGATGCCTTCCAGCGCGTCTTCCACCGGGTGCGCCCAGCTGTACATCGGGTAGATGCACCACTGGTCGCCGGTGCGATGGTGCGTGGCGTGACGTACGCGGTACATGACCGGGTCGCGCAGGTTGATGTTGGGCGACGCCATGTTGATCTTGGCGCGCAGCACCAGGCTGCCGTCGGGATGCTTGCCATCGCGCATTTCGCGCAGCAGGGCGATGGACTCGGCTGCCGGGCGGTTGCGCCAGGGCGAATCCGTGCCGGGTTCGGTCAGCGTGCCGCGGTTGGCGCGGATCTCTTCCGCGCTCTGTTCGTCGACGTAGGCGTGGCCCGCTTCGACCAGGGCTTCGGCGAACTCATACATATAGCCAAAATAGTCGCTGGCGAAGTAGAGGTTCTCGCGGCCGTCGGCCTTCCAGTCAAAGCCCAGCCAGTGGACGGCCTCGATGATGGCGTCGACGTATTCCTGGTCTTCTTTCTCGGGGTTGGTGTCGTCGAAACGCAGGTGGCAGACGCCGCCGAAGTCGCGCGCCAGGCCGAAGTTCACGCAGATGCTCTTGGCGTGGCCGATGTGCAGGTAGCCGTTGGGCTCCGGCGGAAAACGCGTGCGGATGCGCGCCGGGTCCGCGTCCCCCTGCTGCTGCATGGCCGCCGGGCCAGGCTTGCCCGCCCAGCGCTTGCCCTGGAAGCGGTTGGCTTCGAGGTCGTCTTGGACGATGTTGAGCAGGAAGTTTGATGCGGCGGGGGTCGGCGTCGGGGCGGTGGTCATTCTTGAAAGAATAGGAAAAAGCAGCGACAAAGCGTCAATTTTGCCACGTTCCGCAGCGCGGCCATTTTTGCCACGCCTTCAACCGGTTTCGATCGGCCCCCATAGTCATGTAACTGGCTCTACACTACGGGCCATTATGGATATCTCGACCCTATCCCTGGCCCGGGCGCAGTTCGTGGCCAGCCTTAGCTTCCTGGCGCTTTTTTTAGCCGTCTCCCTCGCCCTGGCCTGGGTGCTGCTGTTCTTCAAGATCCGGGCCCGCTGGTCCGGCCATGGCGGCTGGACAGCGGCCTATCGCTTCTGGGTGCGCATTTTTGCGCTGTCATTCGTGCTGACGCTGGCCGCCAGCGTCCCCGTCCTGATCCAGATCGGCAGCCTGTGGGCGGGCCTGATGGACAAGATCGGCAACGTGGCCGGTCCGCTGCTGGGCTACGGCATCCTGTCCGTCTTCATCCTCAAATCCTGTTTCCTGGGCGTCATGCTGTTTGGCCAGCGCCGCGTGTCCGATGGCGCGCACACGCTGGCCGTCCTGATGGTGGCGGTGGGGCAGCTTGTCGCCGTGTTCTGGGTCCTGGCCCTGCAGGCGTGGATGCAGACGCCGGATGGCGCGCTGCTGGTCGACGGCCGCTACCAGGTCTATGACTGGAACAAGGTCGTACTCAATCCCTCGGTCGGCTGGCGCATGGCCGTGGTGATGGTGGGCGCGGCGCTGGCCGCCTCGTTCCTGATGATGGGCGTGACCGCGCTGCAGGCGTTGCGGCGGCCGCTGGGCGAGGGCGAGCG
>DMTA01000474.1 GCA_003454835.1 Achromobacter sp.
CAGCTGGTCGACGACGTCCTGGACTACAGCGGCGACGCCGCTGCGCTGGGCAAGAACGTCGGCGACGACCTGCGCGAAGGCAAGCCCACGCTGCCGCTGATCCGTGTCATGGAAGTGGGCACGCCCGAACAACAGCAACTGATCCGCGACGCCATCAAGACGGGCGACGCCGACTTCGCCGCCGTGGCCGCCGCCATCCAGGCCACGGACGCGCTGGAACACGCCCGCCTGGCCGCCGTGGCCGAGGCAGATCTGGCCCGCGAAGCCCTTTCGATCTACCCCATTTCCCCTTTTCAAAATTCTCTGTTAGAATTCTGCGCTTTCGCGGTGAATAGAGATCGCTAGCAAAAAAGGCGGTTGGAAATTCACGCAGGTGGTCTGAAGGTCAGGCGCTGAATAGCAGACTCTGAACAGCAGACGACCTGAAGTGAAAAAGCAGTGAAGCAAGTGCAGTAGTGTTTGGCGGTACTGAGCATCGCTAAATATAGGTAGTCAAGATCGGGGCGTAGCTCAGCCTGGTAGAGTACTGCGTTCGGGACGCAGGAGTCGGAGGTTCGAATCCTCTCGCCCCGACCACTTCATGTGGTCGAGAATTCAAGAAGGTGTTTCCCGACGCCTTTTGGCTAGAAGCCGGTATCGCGCAAGCGCTGCCGGCTTTTTTGCGTGTGCGAGGGTTGTTTTGCAAAGGCGTGAAGCAAAAACGTGGCGCCGGGCAGCTCACGCCGCACAACCATTTTGTCCATGACCCGGCCATTTATTACCGGGCAATGAAAATCCCGGCATGTTTCGTGCTGATAATGGTGCGTGATGATCCAGGATGGTGCAGTTTTTTTATATTGCCTCACGCAATAACTAAATAAGCTACCGTTTTGGATAATGACTTTTCAGTTTGGTTAAACCAGACCAAGAAAAACGTCTTTTCATATTTGATTACATTACACATCTGTCGCATGTTGCGGTTTGTGTAATGAATGTAATTTTTCTAGGGATTTCCCGGGTTTATTACGGGTTGTCCTGATTTATTTCCGCAGCAATAAAAATATTTAGCAAAAAGTTTGCTGCGCGACCCCTCTACGATGCCCAGGCTCGCTAACCGGATAGTTAACCGGCTATCGAGCCAAATTCATTTTTAGCTATACGTCCGCCCTATAGGGCGCAGGTATTTCGATTTCATGTCGGACTGCCTTCCCTTGGGCGTCGATTTCTAGTGTCTGCGACACGACGAAAACAGTGAGGTCCCCCGTGGTAAAGAGAATCGCAGTGTGTGGCCTTGGATATGTCGGCCTGCCCGTGGCAGTGGCATTTTCCAGGCGCTTTGATGTCATTGGTTTTGACGTGGACAAGCGGAGAATCGCACGGCTGAAAGAGGGTGATGACTGGACTGGCGAGATCGAACGCGACGTATTGCTTGCCTCTCCCATGCAGTTCACCGATCAGCTTTCCGAATTGGAAGGCTGCGATTTCTTCGTGGTGGCTGTCCCGACGCCCGTCGACGAGAAAAACAATCCTGACTTTTCCCTGCTGGTGCGGGCGTGCCAATCCATTGGTCCCGTGCTGCGTCCCGGCTGCATCGTCGTCTTCGAGTCGACCGTCCACCCCGGCGCCACCGAAGAGATCTGCGGTCCGGAACTTGAGAAAGCATCGGGCCTGCGCGCCGGCGTCGACTTCAAGCTCGGCTACAGCCCCGAACGCATCAACCCGGGCGACCGCGAGCACCCGCTGGAGAAGATCGTCAAGATCGTGTCCGGCCAGGACGAGCAATCGCTGGAAGTGATTGCCGGCGTGTACGAGCAGATCATCGACGCGGGCGTGCACCGCGCCTCCTCGATCAAGGTGGCCGAAGCGGCCAAGGTGCTCGAGAACACCCAGCGCGACATCAACATCGCGCTCATGAACGAGATGTCCAAGATCTGCGATCTGGTCGGCATCCGTACCTCGGAGGTCCTGGCGGCCGCCGGCACCAAGTGGAACTTCCTGAAGTTCACGCCCGGACTGGTGGGCGGCCACTGCATCGGCGTCGACCCGTACTACCTCACGTCCAAGGCCCAGGAGCTGGGCTATCACCCCGAAGTCATCCTGTCCGGCCGCCGCATCAACGACGGCATGGCCGCGCACGTCGCTTCGCGCCTGGTGCAGCAGCTTGCGCGCAGCGGCCGCCTGAATGCGTCCACCCGCGTCGGCATCCTGGGGATGACGTTCAAGGAAAACGTGCCCGACATCCGCAACTCGAAGATCGTCGATCTGTACCACGCGCTGGGCCAGTACGGCATTACGCCGGTCGCGTGCGATCCGATGGTCGATCCGGAGCAGATGGAGCACGAATACGGGATCAAGCTGGTCGACCGCGGCGACTTCCGCGATATGGACGTCCTGATCCTGGCGGTGCCGCACCGCGAAACCATGGAAACCCTCTGGGAGGACCTGCCGCAGCTCGTCAAGAACGGCGGCATGGTCTGCGACTTGAAGTCGGTGCTGGATGCCAAGCGCCTCCCGGCCGACCTTTTGTACTGGACTCTCTAGTTCAGGCTCGTAATCCATCAATACAGGAGAGACCCTGAATGACCGCATTTACCATCGCCCCGATCGGAACCTGCCGCATCCATACGCCGCTGCGCGATGCCGTGGGCCGCTACCCGATCAAACTTCAGCTCGGCCGCAATTACGGATTCGTGCACACGGCCGCCGAAGCCCTCCAGCAGGCGCGTTTCATGTTCGGCCAAAGCGACATCCCGGCCGACGTGCAGCGCCTGATCTTCCGTCCTTCCAATGGCGAGCAGGCTCGCCGCGGCACGCATAAGCCGGCCGACCTGTACATGGTCGAGCTGTCCTCGCGCAAGCTGCTGACGATCGACGGCCACCCCATCCAGTCCAACTATCTGGTCCGCTACTTCAGCGAGTTCTTTGCCGACCGCACCCGCACCCGCGCGTTCTGGTCGATGGCCGTGGCCGACCGCCTGGCCGAGCGCCGCGCGCAGCTGGACCAGGACCCGGTCTTCAAGAGCCTGAACGCCGAAGACCGCGACCTGCTCGCCCGCGTCGTCAAGCGCGACCAGACGGACGAGGAGATCGAACAGGAGATGCGCCAGCTCGTCGAGCTGCTGGGCCGCGACAAGGTGGTGTTCGTCACCCACGTCAACGCCCACACGCCGGACAACGTGCCCATCGAGCAGCGTCAGCAGCTGATCGCCGCCATCGCCGCCGCCGCCCAGCGCATCGGCGTGCCGTGCTATGACCCGACCCCGCTGATGAACAAGCTGGGGCAGGCCGAAGCCATGGAAGACGGCGGTCTGGATCTGACCCACTACACGCCGGCCTTCGCCGAGCGTCTGTACACCGACTGGTTCAAGAATTTCGTCCGTCCGCGCATGAGCTCCTCGACTCCGCAGGTCTCGGTGCCCAAGCTGGGCGCGGAAGAAACCGTCGAACGCATCGAGAAGCTGTGGGACTCGGGCGAACTGCGCGAGGCGTCGCGCCGCGTGCGCGATGTGCTGCGCCGCTACCCCAGCCTGCCGGATCACGTGGTGCTCTTCGCGCGCATCCAGGAAGAACTGGGCGACTACGAAGGGTCGTTGGCCCTCCTTGGCAGCGCCGACGCGTTGTCCTCGGGCAGCAAAGCCGAGCAGATCCTGATGCGCAACCAGTTCAAGCTGGGGCGCCACGACGTAGCGTACTCGCTGGCTGCCGGCCTCTTGGGCGACGAAATCGAAACGCCGGAGATCGTCCGCATTGCGGCCGTGTCGGCGGGCCACCTGGGCTATGTCGACGAAAGCCTGGGCAACTGGAAGCAGCTGTTCCGCATCTCTGAACCGACCGACGCGATGGCGCTGGAAGCGGCCGACACGGTGCTGTCGCTGCTGCAGACGGGCGGCGACATGGAATCGGCGATCCGCTGGGTGCATGAAGTGCGCGCGGCGATCCCGAACTATGGCCGTGGCTTTGCGGTGCTGTGGCGCGACCGCCTGCTGGCAGGCGACCGCGACGCGCTGCGCGACCTGGCCGGCGAACAGCCCAAGCTGGAAGAGGGCGACGCGCTGGAGCTGGTCAAGGAAGCCTCGTGGCGCGGTTGCATCATGGCCGCCGCGACGCTGGCGGCCTCTTGCGGTCTGGCCAAGAGCGAGAACGAAGAGATCAGCGCCTGGCTGCAATCGCAGTCCGCGACGTGGGCCGAGGAAGGCAACCGCGCGCTGGAGGAAGGACGCCTGCGCGATGCCGCCGAACGCATCTGCGCGCA
>DMTA01000476.1 GCA_003454835.1 Achromobacter sp.
ACCGCCGACGCGCCGGGCGTCTTAAGAACCGGGGGGCGGCGCATCATCGACCGGTGTCTGACACCCGAACCAGTCCTACTCACCGCGCACGGTGTCAGACACCCGGCCAAGACCGCCGCGCAATGACGGCCGTCTCATGCGGGTGTCAGACACCTTGAAATCAGCGACACGCCGGCAAAAATCCCACCCACAAGCACCGAAGGCCCGCCGCTCCCGCCCCCCGGTGCCGGCCGGAAAGCAAAAGCGGCGAACCTTCGATACACCGTCAAACCATAAAAACTACTGCGCAGGCACCACCGCAGTCACCTCGATCTCGACCTTCGCGCGATCCTCCACCAGAGCGGCCACTTCCACCGCCGTCATCGCCGGAAAATGCCGGCCGATCAACTCCCGGTAGTGCTTACCGATGCCCGGATAGGCCGCGACGTATTCCTTCCTGTCCGTCACATACCAAGTCATGCGCACGATATGTTCCGGCTTCGCCCCACCCTCGGCAAGAATCTGCACGATGTTCAGCAGCGCCTGACGCACCTGGTCCGCAAAGTCGTCGGACTCGAACTGCTGCTGCCCGTTCCATCCCACCTGTCCGCCCACGAACACAATCTTGCTGCCCACCTGCATCTCGGTCAGCACACCATTCGAATAGCCCCGGGGCGCCATCCAATCCGGCGGTTGCAGAATCTTCATAACGTCTCATCCTATTGATCAAATAAACAAACCACAGGGTGGCGCCCGCTTATGCCGCGGTTGCCAGAAAATGCTCCATGCGTTCCCGCAGATCCGCAGGCAGCGGCATCGACTTCATCGTCCGCAGGTCAACCGTCACGATCGTCAGCGTCGCCGACAACCGCAACTGACCGTCCGGCCCTTCAAATCGCACCAGCGCCTTGAACGACGCCCCACCAATGCGCTGCACCGACAACGTCTGGCGCAGCTTCTCGTGCCAGCGGCTCGGCGCACTGAAATCGCACGTCACCGACGCCATCGGCGTGCCGATGTGCCGGTCCACATGCAGCGCATGAAACGGCAACCCCATTCCCTTGTCGAACCACTCCTCGACGAAATCATTGATCATCTCGAAATAGCGCGGATAGAACACGATGCCCGCCGGATCGCAATGGCGGAATCGGACTTCTACCTGGCTCACGAAAGGAGCCGTCGTGATTGGTGCTGCCATGATGTTTCCTTTGATGCCTCTACCTGCTCATGCCATCTTGCGCAACGCAAACCGCTGCAACTTGCCCGTCTCGGTCCGGGGCAACGTATCCACGAACTCGATAGCGCGCGGGTATTTATACGGCGCGATGTTCGCCTTCACGAACGTCTGCATCGCAGTCACCAGCTCGGCGGTCGGCGCAAAACCCGGCTTCAGCACCACAAACGCCTTCACCACCTGACCGCGCTCGTCGTCCATCGCCCCCACCACCCCGCACTCCGCCACCGCCTCGTGACGCAGCAGCGCGTCTTCGACCTCGGGGCCCGCGATGTTGTAGCCCGCCGACACGATCATGTCGTCGTTGCGCGCCTGATAGAACAGATAGCCGTCGTCGTCCTGCACGAACGTATCGCCCGGCAGATTCCAGCCCTCCTGCACGAACCGGCGCTGACGCTCGTCCGCCAGATAGCGGCAGCCCGTCGGACCCTTGATCGCCAGGCGGCCCACCGTGCCATTCGGCACCGGCTTCATCTCGTCATCGACGATCTGCGCCACATACCCCGGCACCACGCGGCCGATCGCGCCCCGGCGCACTTCATCCGGCGGGCTCGACACGAACACGTGAATCATCTCCGTGCCGCCGATGCCGTCGATCATCTCGATCCCCGTTGCATCCTTCCAGAGCTGGCGCGTCGCATCCGGCAGCGCCTCGCCCGCCGACACGCTCTTCTTCAGCGATGACAGATCGAACTTGCCCACCAGCGCCGCCATCTGGCGGTAGAAGGTCGGCGCCGTAAACACGATCGTCGCGCGGAACTCCTGGATCAGTTCCAGCAGGCTCTCCGGCGACAGCTTCTCGGCCAGCACCGTGCTCGCGCCCACACGCAGCGGGAAGCACAGCAGCCCGCCCAGTCCGAACGTGAACGCCAGCGGCGGCGTGCCGCAGAAAATGTCGTCCGGACCCGGCTTAATCACATGCTTGGGGAACAGATCGCACATCGCCAGCACATCGCGATGGAAATGCATGCAGCCCTTCGGCGAGCCCGTCGTGCCGCTGGTGAACGCGATCAGGCACACATCGTCCGCCGCCGTATCGCACGCCTCGAACGTGTCGGGCTTACCGGCCGCCAGCGCGTCCAGCGCATCCGGCGCCGTATCGTTGAAGTACATCACCTGCGCCAGACCCGGGCAGTGGTTCTCGTGATCCGGCTGCGCGCAGAACTGCGCCTCGTCCTTCAGACGCACGTCGCACAGCACAGCCTGGATCTGCGCCTTCTCGATGATCTGCTTCAGTTCCTTCGAACGCAGCAGCGGCATCGTCGGCACCGTCACCAGGCCCGCCTTGATCGCCGCCAGCCACGAGGCCGCCATCATCGGATTGTTCGGGCCGCGCAGCAGCAGGCGGTTACCCGGCACCAGCTTCATGTCCTCGGTCAGCACGCGCGCGATGCGGTTCGTCAGCGCGGCCAGTTCGCGGTAGGTCATCGTCGCCGGCTTGCCATCCTGGCGCCAGCGCAGCGCCACGCGGTCGCCGTGGCCGCGGCCGACCATCGCGTCGACCAGCTCCACCGCGCAGTTGAAACGCTTGGGATAGGCCACGTCGGGGCCGTCCAGCAGGAACTCAGGCCATTGTTCGCCCGGGGGCAGGTTGTCCCGGGCAAAGGTGTCGATGTGGGCGGATACTTCCATGAAAATTCCCCTTGGCTGTGCGATGCGGTTTACGTTGCAAAAGGCAGGCGCTCGATGGCCCCTTACGCCTTCAGCAGTTCACGGGCGATGATCAACTTCTGCACTTCGGTGGCGCCTTCGTAGATACGCAGCGCTCTGATTTCCCTGTAAAGCTTCTCCACCGGCATCCCCGACACCACACCCGCGCCGCCAAACATCTGCAAGGCCCGGTCGATCACGGTCTGCGCCGATTCCGTGGCCGTCATCTTGGCCATCGCCGCTTCGCGCGTGGTGCGCAGCTTCTGCACGTCGCGCATCCACGCGGCGCGATACGTCAGCAGCGCCGAGGCGTCGATGGCGGTCGCCATGTCGCCCAGCGCGGCCTGCGTCAGTTGCAGGTCGGCCAGCGTCTGGCCGAACATGCGGCGCGACTTGGCGCGCGCCAATCCTTCATCCAGCGCCCGGCGCGCAAAGCCCAGGGCCGCCGCCGCCACCGATGCGCGGAAGATGTCCAGCGTCATCATGGCCAGCTTGAAGCCCTGCCCCGCGTCGCCCAACCGGTGCGTGGCAGGGATGCGGCAGTTGTCGAACGTGATGGTCGCCAGCGGGTGCGGCGCAATCAGGTCGATGCGCTCGGCCACCTCGAATCCCGGCGTGTCCGCATCCACCACGAAGGCGCTGATGCCCCGCGCGCCCGGCGCTTCGCCCGTGCGCGCGAACACGACATAGAAGTCCGCAATGCCGCCGTTCGAAATCCACGTCTTGGCGCCGTTAAGCACATAGTGATCGCCGTCCAGCTTGGCCTCGCAAGCCAGCGCCGCCACGTCTGAACCCGCATCCGGTTCGGACAACGCAAAGGCCGCAATCGCCTCGCCGCGCGCCACGCGCGGCAGGTAATGCTGGCGCAGCGCATCCGAGCCCATCAGCGAAATTGCGCCGCTGCCCAGGCCCTGCATCGCAAACGCAAAGTCCGCCAATCCTTCGTGCCGGGCAAACGTCTCGCGCAGGATGCACACCGCGCGGGAATCAACTTCGGGCAGCGCGCCGCCCCACGCCCCGTCCGGGCCGCCTGCCACCGCGTAACGCAGCCACCCGGCCTGGCCCATGGCCTTGACCAGTTTTTTGCATGCCGCATCTGCGTCGTGATGGTCCACGTCGCCCAGCGACTGCTCGCACCAGGCGTCCACGTCATGCGCCAGCTTGCGATGCGCGTCGTCGAAAAAGGGCCAGTCCAGCCAGCTTGCGTCGCGCATCATCAGTTCCCCTCGAAGACGGGCTTCTGCTTGGCCACAAAGGCCTCATAGGCGCGATGGAAATCGCGCGTCTGCATGCAGATGGCCTGGGCCTCGGCTTCGGCCTCGATGGCCTCGTCCACGCCCATGTTCCATTCCTGGTGCAGCAATTTCTTGGTGACGCCGTGCGCAAAGGTCGGACCCGCGGCCAGTTGCGCCGCCAGCGTCTGCGCGGCTTCCAACAGCTTGCCCGATTCGTGCAGCGCATTGAAAAAGCCCCAGCTGGCGCCCTCGTCGGCCGTCATCGCGCGGCCGGTGTACAGCAGCTCGGAGGCACGGCCCTGACCGATCATCCGCGGCAGCAGCGTGCATGCGCCCATGTCGGCCCCCGCCAAACCCACGCGGGTAAAGAGGAACGCGGTCCGCGCGGCCGGCGTGCCCAACCGCATGTCCGACGCCAGCGCCACCATCGCCCCCGCGCCGGCGCAAACGCCGTCCACGGCCGCCACGATGGGCTGCGGGCAAGCGCGCATGGCCTTGACCAGATCACCCGTCATGCGCGTGAAATCCAGCAGTTCCGGCATGCTCATCTTCGTGAGCGGGCCGATGATCTCGTGCACGTCGCCGCCCGAGCAGAAATTGCCGCCCGCGCCCGTCACCACCACCACCTTGATGTCGGTGGCATACACCAGCGACCGGAAGAAATCGCGCAGTTCCGCATACGAATCGAACGTCAGCGGGTTCTTGCGCTCGGGACGGTTCAGCGTGATGGTGCCGACCTTACCGTCGTCCGACACCTGCCACAGGAACGTCTTCGCCTGGTAGCCGGCGATGGGACGCTTGTGATGCTTCATGGTGTGCTCTTCGGGCTGCGTGCTCATGGTGTCTCCGTTCATGAATGCTGGGTGGATGGAACGCCGGCCTCAGCCGGTCATCACTTCGCCGCCGTCGACGGCGATCGCCTGGCCGTTGATGGAGGCAGAAGCTGGCAGCGCCAGCCACGCGACCGTCTCGGCCACTTCCTCGGGCTGCACCAGGCGGCCCTGCGGGTTGCGCTCGGCCAATTTCAGGCGGGCGGCGTCCGGCGTCATGCCGGTCTTCTCGACAATGTTGGCCACCGCGCCGCGCACGATGTCGGTCTCGGTATAGCCGGGGCAGACCGCGTTGACCGTCACGCCCTTCTGCGCCGTTTCCAGCGCCAACGAACGCGTCAGGCCGATGACGCCGTGCTTGGCGGCGCAGTAGGCACTTACATACCCATAGCCGATCAGGCCGGCGGTGCTGGCCACATTGATCACGCGACCCCATTTTTCCTGAAGCATTCCCGGCAACGCCGCCTGGATGCAATGGAACGTGCCCGTCAGGTTGACGGCCAGCATCTGGTTCCACAGCGCGGCGTCCGTCCGGTCAAAACGCTGGCTGACCGCCTGCCCCGCGTTGTTCACCAGGATCAGCACCGGGCCGAACTCGGCTTCGGCCTGCGCGAAGGCCGCGCGCACCGACGCTTCGTCGGCGATGTCCGCGCTGACGGCCTGCACCTGACCCAGCCGGGCCAGCTCGTCGGTGGCGGACTCCAGC
>DMTA01000475.1 GCA_003454835.1 Achromobacter sp.
CCGGCCTGCGTCCAGCCGATCAGCCAGCCGGTCGAGGTCGGGGCGCGGATCACGTCAACGCCCGCCGGCACGGTACCGTTCCAGTGTGGTCCGACAATGGCGAAGGATTGGGCGCCATGGCCGTTGGTGCGCGTGCCGCGCGAGGCGAAGACGTCGCTCCACATGTCCAGCGCGGACAGCACGGTGTAGCGGCCGCCGGTGTCAGGCAGGCTGATGATGAGCGGGGCGCGCGAGACGTCGAACCACAGGCTGGAATACAGCGCGTCGGCGCTGGGCCACGGCGCGTCGGTCGCGCGCGGGTCGGGGAATGCGGCCTTGTGGCCGAACTGGTTCATCGGCGCCTTGCCGTCCAGCGGGCTCTGCACGGCGGTGGCCTGGCGGCGGGCCAGTTCCATCAGCACCATGGGATACGCATAGACGTAGGCGTCGATGGCGGTGTCGCGCAACTCCGCCTCGCTCATCTGCGGTGCGGCGGCCTGGCCGGCCGGATAAGGCGTCTCGGAGACCAGCCGCAGCGTGGACTGCGGCGATTGAGCCTGGGCGACGTTGAGAAAGCAGACGCTGAGCGCGCCGGCGAGCGCAGCCGTGGACAGCCGACGGGTAGCGGTAGGTATACGCATGCAAGGCTCCTTCTTGATTTTGTTTGCAATCGAGCCGCCGCGCGGGACTTGCCAGTGTGGAGGGCAAGCCGCTCTGGCGCGGCACCTCGGGATGACGCTCAATCAGGATAGGGCCGAAGTCTGCAACAAGGTGCTAGCCAGAAGTTTCAAGGCGAAACCTGGGGATTGCCCGTAGATGGCCATGAAAAAGCGCGCCGTCATAGGGCGCGCGGGGCAATGAAGGGCCTGCTGGGGATGCAGGCCCGGACGTAACAAGGATTAACGGTGTTTGAAGTCGGGTTTGCGCTTTTCGGTGAACGCGGCCATCCCTTCCTTCTGGTCTTCGGTGGCAAAGAGCGAATGGAAAACGCGGCGTTCGAACAGCAGGCCTTCGTTAAGCGAACCCTCGAACGCGCGGTTGACGCATTCCTTGGCCATCATGACCGACGGCAGTGACATGGAGGCGATGACGGTGGCGGCGTCGATGGCTTCTTCGAGCAGCTTGTCGGCGGCGACGACGCGCGAGACGAGACCGGCGCGTTCGGCTTCTTCGGCGCCCATCATGCGGGCGGTCAGCGCGAGGTCCATGGCCTTGGCCTTGCCGACGGCGCGCGGCAGGCGTTGCGTGCCGCCGGCGCCGGGGATGACGCCGAGCTTGATTTCGGGCTGGCCGAACTTGGCGGTGTCGGCGGCAATGATGATGTCGCACATCATGGCGAGTTCGCAGCCGCCGCCGAGCGCATAGCCGCCGACCGCGGCGATGACGGGCTTGCGGATGCGCTTGAGGGTTTCCCAGTTGCGGGTGATGTATTCGCTGCCGTAGACGTCCATGTAGGACCAGTCTTTCATGGCGCCGATGTCAGCGCCGGCGGCAAAGGCCTTTTCGCTGCCGGTGATGACGACGCAGCCGATATCGGGATCGGCCTCGAACGCGAGCAGCGCGGCGCCGAGCTCATCCATGAGCTGATCGTTCAGCGCGTTGAGCGCCTTGGGACGATTCAGCGTCAGCAGGCCGACTCGGCCCCGGGTTTCGACCAGTACAAACGACTCGCTCATGAATGTCTCCGGTAATAAGATATGAGCCATGAAAAAAATTGATGACGTACCGCCCATACTTTACCGCCTTGCGCCGCACGATCCCGCCGGCCACCGCTACCGGATAACCCTTACGATCGCATCGCCCTCGCCCGCGGGCCAGCGCCTGTCGCTGCCGGCATGGATTCCGGGCAGCTACCTGATTCGCGATTTCTCGCGGCAGATCGAGTCGCTGGCTGCGTATTCGGGAACGCGGCGGATGAATGTCGACAAAACAGACAACCACACGTGGCAGGTTGCACCTTGCGAGGGGCCGCTGCGGATTGAATACACGGTGTATGCATGGGATCTGTCGGTGCGCGGTGCGCATCTGGACGAGACGCACGGGTTCTTCAATGGCACGAGCGTGTTCCTGCGCGTGCAGGGCCAGGACCATGAACCCTGCCTGGTGGACCTGGCGCCGCCGCGAGGCATCGACGGCTGGAAGGTGTACACGAGCTTGCCGGAAGCGGCGGGTCACAAGGGCGCGGCGCGGCGGCACGGGTTCGGGCTGTATCTGGCGCCGGACTATGACGCGCTGATCGACCACCCTGTCGAAATGGGCACGCCGCAGGTGTCACGCTTTGTGGCGCACGGCGCGGAGCACGAACTGGTGTTCACGGGGGTCGCGCCGAATCTGGATCTGGCGCGGATTACGGAAGACGTGAAGAAGATCTGCGAGACGCAGATTGCGTTTTTCGAACCGCGCACGAAGCGGGCGCCGTTCCTGGACAGCGCGGACCGCTATGTGTTCATGACGATGGTGACGGGCGACGGCTACGGCGGTCTGGAGCATCGCGCAAGCACGGCGCTGATGACGGCGCGCAAGGACCTGCCTGTGCTGGGCCAGCAAGGCCAGGGCGACGGTTACCGGGGATTCCTTGGGCTGGTGAGCCACGAGTATTTCCATACGTGGAACGTGAAGCGGATCAAGCCGGATGTGTTCGCGCCTTACGATCTTTCGCAACCGGATCTGACGCGGTTGTTGTGGGTGTTTGAGGGCTTTACGTCTTACTACGACGATCTGCTGCTGTTGCGCTCGGGTGCGATCACGCGTGCAGATTATCTGCGTCTGCTGGGCAAGACGATCACGAGCGTGGCGCGCACGCCGGGGCGGCATAAGCAGTCGGTTGCCGAAAGCTCTTTCGACGCTTGGACGCGGTATTACAAGCAGGACGAGAATTCGCCGAACGCGTTGGTGAGCTATTACACGAAGGGCGCGTTGGTGGCGCTGGGGTTGGATCTGCTGATCCGGGACGAATCTTCTGGCGCGTATTCGCTGGATGATGTGATGCGGTTGTTGTGGGATCGCTATGGGCGGGATTTCTATCGAGGCAAGCCGCAGGGGTTGCCGGAAGATGGATTGCCTGCGCTGATCGAGGAAGCGACGGGTGTCGATACGCGCCGGTTCATCGCTCGTCATGCTTACGGGACAGCGGATGTGCCGTTGGCTGACTTGCTCGAGACGCAGGGTGTGAAGCTGCAGTGGAAGGCGTCGGCCAATATTCCGTCATTGGACGTGCGGACGCGCAAGCAAGGTGAGTCACTGACGCTGGCGACTGTTCTTGAAGGCGGGGCTGGGCATAAGGGTGGGTTGTCTGCCGGGGATGTGTTGGTGGCGATCGATGGGTTGCGGGTGGATGCGCCGGCGGGGTTGGAGTTGTTGCTGGCGCAGTACCGGGCTGGGGATCGGGTGAATGTGCATGTGTTTCGGCGGGATGAACTGAGGGAGTTTCGGGTGCGGTTGAGTGGGCCTGAGGCTTCGGAGTGTGTGTTGGTTTGACGTCTGGGTCGGTGCTTTGGCTTCCGGAAGTTTGAGTTCTTAAGACGTCCGGCACGGTGGCGGCTGCGGTTCTTAAGACGTCCGGCACGGTGGCGGCCCGGGGTGCGCGGGGC
>DMTA01000473.1 GCA_003454835.1 Achromobacter sp.
CGGTCCGGCGCGCCCGCAGGCGTTGCCGTCAGCCTCGGCGGGGCGCTTCGGCGGGCGGTGTGCCGTTGTGGAACAGGGACTTGAGCTGCGAGCGAAGTTCCGGCGAGTCAGTGTGCTTGTGCACCGTGGTGGCGTGCTGCACCGCGGCTTCCAGCAGTTCCTCGTCCGAGTCCGCGGACAAGGCGACCGAGCAGTTCATCTCGCTCGGATACTCGCGGCAATCGATGTACTTGCGTGTCATGGGGCTCTCCCCGCGCATGCCTGAAAAGGCTATGCGTGCTTGAACAGCCGGCGCGCCAGGCGCAACACGCCGGCGCGATGGCGCGTCGCATCGCGGCCGGCGTTTTCAAAGTATAGGTCTGCGGCGCGCGCCGCAGAGGTCTTATTTCACGGGGTCGCGCCGGGTCCGACCCATGCCGGCGCCGCACCGGCGGCGGTGTCGCCGTGCGACACGGGTCGGCCCAGCAGATAGCCTTGGAAGTGCGAGCAGCCCTCCGCCGTCAGGCGTTCCAATTGCTCCGGTGTTTCCACACCTTCGGCCGTCGTCGGAATGTCCAGGCTGCGGCCGATGCCATTGATGGCGCGGATGATGGCCAGCGCCTCGCGGCTGGATTCCACGTCCTGCGTGAACGACTTGTCGATCTTGATCTTGTCGAACTCGAACGTGCGCAGGTAGCCCAGCGACGAATAACCCGTCCCGAAGTCGTCCAGCGCCACCTTGACGCCCAGTTCCTTCAAGCGGTGCAGCGTGGCCAGATTGCCGGAGGAATTGGTCAGCAGCACCGATTCGGTGATCTCCAGTTCCAACCGGCGCGCGGGCAGGCCGGACTTGGCGAGCGCGGACTCCACCAGCGACACCAGCGCGCCGTTGGTGAACTGGCTGGCCGACAGGTTGACCGCCACGGTTTCATGGTCGTCCCAGCGCATGGCTTCGACGCAGGCCTCGTGCAGCGTGAAGGCGCCCAGTTCGTGGATCAGGCCGGTTTCTTCCGCGATGGGGATGAAGTCCTGCGGCATGATCAGCCCTTTTCTGGGATGCTGCCAGCGCATCAGCGCCTCGCGGCCCACGATGCGCACGTGGCTCACGTCCATGATGGGCTGGTAATACAGTTGCAGCTGATGCGAGATGATCGCCTGGCGCAGATCCATCTCGACCTCGTGGCGCCGCAGGGCCGCGGCTTCCATTTCCGGCTCGAAGAACGCCAGGCAGTTGCGGCCGTTGCGCTTGGCCTCGTACAGCGCCATGTCGGCGTAGCGCAGCAGGTGGTCGGCCGACAGCGACTGCGATTCCGATATGGCGATGCCGATGCTCATGCTGACGGGCACGGTGTGCCCCGCGATCTCAAAGGGTTGGCGCACCGCCTCGATGAGGCGCTCGGCCAGTTTGCGCACGTCGTCCTGTTCGGCGATGTTGGGCAGCACGACGGCGAATTCGTCGCCGCCCAGCCGCGCCAGCGTGTCCTGTTCGCGCAGGTGCTTGGGCAGGCGCTTGGCCAACAGGCGCAGCAGTTCGTCGCCGGACTGATGGCCCAACGTGTCGTTCACGCTCTTGAAGTTGTCCACGTCCAGGCACAACACCGCGGTCGAGCGGTCCCGGCTGGCGCCCAGCGCGCTCAGCAGCCGGTCGCGGAACAGGCGGCGGTTGGGCATGCCCGTCAGCGTGTCGTGGTGCGCCATGTAGCGCACCTGCGCGTGCGCGGCATTCTCGTCCGTGACGTCGTCCGCGATCAACAGCACGTAGCGCGACCGCGGGTCGTTGCTGTGAAACGCCAGCGTCTTGGTGTGCAGCGTGCGCGGACCGCGCGCGGTGGCCAGTTCTTCTTCCTCTTCGCGCATGGCGCCGTCCGAGCGCAGCGCGTCGTTGGTCAGGCGGTCGAAGAACGCGCACACCAGTTCGGGCAGGGCTTCTTGCGCGGTCATGCCCTGCAGGCCGCCCGGCTTGCCGCCAAACGTTTCCTCGGCCTGCCGGTTGGCCAGCAGGAACTTGCGCGACACGGCATCCAGCACCAGCACGCAGGAGGGGATGTGCGACACCACCGCCTGCAGGAAGGTCGACATGGACGTGAGCTCGCTGTTGTAGTGCTCGACCAATTGTTTGGCCTTCAACAGCTGCTGCTCGCGTTCGCGGCGTTCGGTGTTGTCGCGCGTGACCTTGGCAAAGCCGATCAGCGCGCCCGTGTCGTCATGGATGGCGTCGATGACGACGTGCGCCCAGAACAGCGTGCCGTCCTTGCGCACGCGCCAGCCTTCGGCTTCGAATTTGCCGGTTTCGCGCGCGGTGGCCAGGCCGCGCTGCGGCACGCCGCGTGCCTGGTCTTCCTCGGTGTAGAAGCAGGAAAAGTGGCGGCCGACGATTTCGGCGGCGGTGTAGCCCTTGGCGCGCTGCGCGCCGGCGTTCCAGTTGGCGACGGTGCCATCCGGATTGAGCATGTAGATGGCGTAGTCGACGACGCCTTGCACCAGGTGGCGGTACATGACATCGGAATTGGCGAGGATCATTGGATGCGGCGGGCTTGCACTGGCCGCGTTGTCGGGCAACGCGCCTGCGCGGATCTGCCCTGAATGACTAGAGGGGTTATACGGATTTACGTCGTGAAGCCGGCAATATTTACCTTACTGTCACGAAAAAGACCAATCTATCGAATCGTGTCGGACAAACGCATTTAATTGCATCGGCCCGAGATCAGAATTTGACGCGTTGCTTGAGCGCCTGCGCGATCATCGCGACGTCGATGTCCTTGCCGGGGTTCTTCAGACAGAAGTCGTGCAGCACCGCGATGTAGGCATTGCCCAGCAGCTTGGTGATGGCGCCGGCCGTGGTGGCCGCGATGGTGCCGCCGACGGCGCTGCCCGCACCCGGGATGAACTTCAGCATGCCCGAGACGACCGACCGGCCGATGAGCGTGGCCGCGGACGCACCCAACGTGGACGTGACCAGCGTGGTGATCGCGGTGGTGTTCAGTTCCATGCCGAACGTGATGCCGATCTTGGCGATCATGCCGACCTGAATCGGCACCAGCGCGAAGGCGTCCGAGAATGGAATGGGCGCGGCGGCGGCGGAGGCGGCCAGGCCCGCGGCCACATTCACCTCGATCTCAGCCCGCTTTTTTTTTACTTCCAGGGCCTTCTTGTTGCGGGTGGATAGCGCGTTGGCGTAGGCGCGTTGCTGCGCCTCGGGCACATGCTCGGCCGTCACCTCGATCAGGCGGTCCAGCCCCATGGGCGGCAGTTCGGCGTCCAGTTCGTCGATCCATTCCGGCAGCGCGCGCACGGCCACGACCTGCCGGGCGCGCGGCAACAGCTTGCGGGCCTCTTCGACGAAAGGACTGTTTTTGCGCGCCTTGGTCAGCACGGCAACTACCGGGATGCCGGCCTTGTCCAGCATGTCGCACAGTTCGATTTCCGCGTCCTCGACGCGGTGGCTGCTGTCCTGGATGCACAGCCACGCCACGTGCAGGTGCCGGTCCTGGTCGTCGGACGCCGAGCGTTCCTGGATCAGCTCGGCAAGCTGCGCGCGCGACGCCTCGTAGTCGCCGACTTCCAGGCCGCGCGTGTCGATGATGGTTAGCGGATGGCCCGGCCGGGTGAATTCCTGCGTGGTCTGGGTGACCGGCTTGCCCGCGCCCGTGCGGGCAAGATCGCCGCGGAACACCGCGTTGAGCAGCGTGCTCTTGCCCACGCCCGTCTTGCCGGCGACCAGGATGTTGACGCGGCCGGCGCCGCGCGTGGCCGTGCTGATGGCATCCGCGATGGCGTCCTGCAGGTCGGGGTGGTCGGGGCGGATGGCGCTCATGGGGGGCGTGGAAGGCGAAAAGGCAATGGTTCGAACGATATCAGACGACGTCTTCTTTGGCGCAAAACGTAATCGGCCGGGAACGCGTCGTCCGTGCGGGCGAGGCCATCGGCATGACGCCCCGCGCGCCGGCGATGGCGCGGCCTTGCGGGCGCGGACGTGTTCTGGCGCAGGCCAAAAGCGATGCCCGATGGCGGAAATGGATATTTGGGGGCGGATAAATGCCGGCGTCTAAAGCGTTACATCTCACATAATCCCCTCGCTTTTTGGCCTGGGGCGCTGCGTAGAATCAGGCCGTTGTAAGGCCAAGCCGCTTGCTTGCTGAAGAGTCCCGAATCATGAAGATCCTCTACACCAATTTCCACCAGGGCGACGGCGGCGGTCACACGACCTACGTGATGTCGCTGGCGCGCATCCTGTGCCAGAAGTCGCAGGTCATGGTCGGCGCGCCGCGCAAGAGCCGGCTGCTGGCCGAAGCGCAGGCCGAGCCCGGCCTGCGCACCGTCGATCTGGAGTTCAAGGGCAACGTGTTCGAGCAGCTGGCCGCGCTGCGGCGCCTGCGCGCGTTGGTGCGGCAGGAGCGATTCGACGTCATCCACGTCAATGGCTCGGCCGATCACCGGCTGTGCATGCTGGCGACGTTGGGGATGGGCCGCAAGCGTCCTTTCATCGTGTACACGCAGCACAACGACCGCGACCCCAGCAGCGTTGGCGCACGCCTGCGCGCCAAATGGGGCACCAATCGCGTCATCTGCGTCTGCAGCCATACCTTCCGGCGCATGCGGCAGTCGGTGTTTCGCAATGAAGACCTGCGCGTGGTGCACAATGGCGTGGACACCGCGAAATATCGACCCGCCTGCCATGACGAAACGGCAAAGGCGCGCAGCCGCTTCCTGCCGCCTGCGCTGCGCGACCGGCTGGTGATCGGCAGCAACGCCGGCACGGCCGACTACAAGAGCTGGATCGACATGGTGGCCGCCGTATCGCTGCTGCCCGAGTCGCAACGCAGGCAGGTCGCGCTGTTGATCGCCGGGACGATGCCGGGTGATGAAATGCTGAGCCGGGTCGCCGCGCTGGGCATGCAGGATCAGGTGGTCTTCACCGGCATGCTCGACAATGTCGAGCCGGTGCTGGCGGCGCTGGATGTGGGATTCGTGCTGTCTACCCGGGTGGAGACGATTTCCTTCGCCTGCCGCGAGATGATGGCCGCGGGCAAGCCCGTCATCGTGACGACCGTGGGCGGCCTGCCCGAAAACGTGACCGAGGGCCGCAACGGCTGGCTCGTGCCGCCCGAGTCCCCGGCAGCGGTGGCCCGGACGCTGTCGGCGATCCTGGCGAATCGCGGCGTGCTGCACGCCATGGGCGTGGATGCGCGCAGCACGGCGCTCAAGGAGTTCTCGCTGGCGACCTTCGTCGGCAATACCGAACGCGTCTACCGCGAGAACGCTTACGTCAGTAGTGGATCACCGTCCGGATCGACTTGCCTTCATGCATCAGATCGAAGGCTTCGTTGATACGGTCCAGGGGCAGCGTGTGCGTGACGAAGGGATCCAGGTCGATCTTGCCGCTCATCGCGTCTTCGACCATGCCCGGCAGCTGCGTGCGGCCCTTGACGCCGCCGAACGCTGAACCGCGCCACACGCGGCCCGTCACCAGCTGGAACGGACGCGTGCTGATTTCCTGACCGGCGCCGGCCACGCCGATGATGATGCTTTCGCCCCAGCCCTTGTGGCAGCATTCCAGCGCGGCGCGCATCACATGCACGTTGCCGATGCATTCAAACGAGAAGTCCACGCCGCCGTCGGTCAGTTCGACGATGACTTCCTGGATGGGCTTGTCGTAGTCCTTGGGGTTGATGCAGTCGGTCGCGCCCATGGCGCTGGCCAGCACGAATTTGTTCGGGTTGGTGTCCACCGCGATGATGCGGCCGGCCTTGGCCTGCACCGCACCCTGGATGACCGCCAGGCCGATGCCGCCCAGCCCGAATACAGCGACGGTGTCGCCTTCCTTGACCTTGGCGGTGTTGTGCACCGCGCCAATGCCGGTGGTTACGCCGCAGCCCAGCAGGCAGACCTTTTCGTGCGGGGCCGCCGGGTTGATCTTGGCCAGCGAGATTTCGTTGACGACGGTGTATTCGCTGAACGTCGAGCAGCCCATGTAGTGATAGAGCGGCTTGCCTTCGTAGCTGAAGCGCGAGGTGCCGTCCGGCATGACGCCCTTACCCTGCGTGGCGCGCACCTTCTGGCACAGGTTGGTCTTGCCCGACAGGCAGAACTTGCATTCGCGGCATTCGGCCGTGTAGAGCGGAATGACGTGATCGCCGGGCTTCAGCGAGGTCACGCCTTCGCCCACTTCCACCACCACGCCTGCGCCTTCGTGGCCCAGCACGGCGGGGAACAGGCCTTCGGGATCGTCGCCGCTCAGCGTGAAGGCGTCGGTGTGGCAGACGCCCGTGTGCGTGATCTGCACCAGCACTTCGCCGCGCTGCGGCGGTGCGACGTCGATTTCAACGATTTCCAGGGGCTTGCCGGGGCCGAATGCGACTGCTGCGCGTGATTTCATAGCGATGCTCCACGTAGAGGGGGTTATTTCAGATAGGAACGGACGATGCGCATGAGGTCATCGATCTGCGATTCGGTCTCGGGCCTGGGGTCGGGCGGATTCGCCTGAGTAGACTGCAGGAAGGTTTCCCGCAGATGGCTTTCCAGCACTTCGGCCATCAGGCCGTTCGTGGCGCCGCGCAACGCCGCCAGCTGCTGCAGCAGCGCGCCGCATTCCGTGCCTTCGTTCACCGCGCGTTCCAATGCTAACGCCTGCCCCTGAATGCGGCGCAGGCGGGTGACAACGCGTTTCTTTTCTTCTGGGGAGTGCGGCACGGCAGGCTCCGATTCGATACAGGGGGGGAGTATACGGATTCCGGGGCGCCGCGTCCAGGCGGGCGCGGGGGGATTGCATCTTTGACTGCATCCATGACCGCATTGCGGCAGCATCGGCAGCTTGCAACGGCCACCTATAATTCCGCCTGTCTTCCGCCCGACCCTACAGGACTGACCATGAATTCCTCCGACGTGCGGCTGTACCGGGCCGCGGACTATCCCCGCATGCCGTGGCGCAACGGCGGGGGCACGACGCAGGAGATTGCCTGCAATCCGGGCGGCCACACGGCGTCGTTCGGCTGGCGTCTGTCGCTGGCCGATGTCGCACAGGATGGCGGCTTTTCCGCCTTTGGCGGATATCAGCGGATCATCACCGTGCTGGAAGGCCATGGCATCGAACTGACGGTGGACGGCCAGCGCCAGCCGCCGCTGGCGCCGCGCATCGCATATGCGTTTTCCGGGGATGCACAGGTGGCGTGCCGCCTTCTCGACGGCCCCATCCGCGACTTCAATCTGATCTACGCGCCCGACCGGTGGCATGCCCGCCTGCAGTGGGTGCGCGGCGCGGAGCCCTGGGCGTTTCACAGCAGTGCGCGCAGCGTGCTGGTGTTCAATGCCGGCGCCGACCTGACGGTTGAGGTGGACGGCGCGCAGCACCGGATGGCTTCGCGCTACGATTGCCTGCACGCCGAGGGGCGCGACGGACTTGGCCGGTATTGCCTGAGCGCCGAACATGGTATCGACGCCTGCGTGATTGAACTGACGCCGCGCGCGGTCTGACGCGTGGGGCGCGGGGAAATCAAAGCGGCAAGGCCACGGCAGCGGCGCGACAACAGCGCGGCAACAGCCGAGAACAGCACGTCAACAGCACGGCAACGGCGCGACAACAGCGCGACATGACAGGAGCGGGGATGCGGATCTGCATGATGGAAGGCCCGGCCGGGCTGATGCCGGAAGGCGCGAACTGGGAAGGCATCGCCGATCGCATCCACGAATTGGCGCCCGACCTGCTGGTCACCAACGAAATGCCGTTCGGTCCCTGGCTCGCGGCGTCGCCGACTTATGACGCCGCGCTGGCTGCTGACTCGGTGCGCTTACACGAGACGGGTCTTGCCGCGCTGGCGGCGCTGAACGTGCCCGCGATCGTGTCGTCCCGCCCCGTGTTTGCCGGCGAGCGTCTTGCCAATGAAGCCTTCGCGTTGCAGGACGGGCGCTATGCGGCGCTGCATCACAAACAGTACTTTCCGCAGGAGCCGGGCTTTTTCGAGGCAACGTGGTTCCACAGCGCGCGCAACGGATTCGAGGTCGCCGACGTGGGCGGCATCCGTGTCGGTGTGCTGCTTTGCACCGAGCTGATGTTCAACGAACGCGCGCGCCGCTATGGCCGCGGCGGAGCCGAGCTGATCGTCGTGCCGCGGGCCAGCGGCGCGTC
>DMTA01000299.1 GCA_003454835.1 Achromobacter sp.
GGCGCTGCGCGAAGCCATCGCCCAATACCTGCGCGTGTCGCGCGGTGTGCATTGCGACGCCTCGCGCATCGTCATCACCGAAGGCGCGCAGGGCGGACTGGCGTTGTGCGTGCAATTGCTGACCAATCCCGGCGACACCGCCTGGCTGGAGGACCCCGGCTACCGCGGCGCCAAGTCCGCCTTTCATGCGGGGGACCTGAACGTCGTGGCCATGCGGGTCGACGCCGACGGCATCGTCATCCCGGAAAGCGCCTGGTCCCGCCAGCCGCCCCGGCTGATCCAGACAACGCCGTCGCACCAGTATCCGACCGGCGCGGTGCTGTCGCTGACCCGCCGGCTCGACCTGCTGGAACGCGCGCGCCGCGCCGGCGCGTGGATCATCGAAGACGATTACGACAGCGAATTCCGGCACCAGGGCGAACCGATCGCCGCCATGCAGGGGTTGCTGCCGGACGCCCCTGTGCTGTACGTGGGCACATTCAGCAAGACCATGTTCCCGGCCCTGCGCCTGGGCTTTCTGGTGCTGCCCGAAGCCATCGCGCGCGAGGCCATGCCGTCCATCATCGAGATGCAGCGCGGCGGCCACCGGCTGGAACAGCTCGCCATGGCCGCCTTTATCGAAAACGGCCAGTTCTCGCGGCATCTGGGCCGCATGCGGCGCCTGTACCGCGAACGGCAGGCGGCGCTGCGCGAGGCGCTGGCCTTGCATCTGGGTATCGAGCACGAAGTCTTGGGCGGCCACTGCGGCCTGCACCTGACCGTGCGGCTGCCGCCGGTCTACGCCGACACGTCGATCGTCGCCGAGGCGCGCAAGCTGGGCATGAACCCGGGCGCATTGTCTTCGTTTGCGCTGACGCCGCGCATTGAAGACAACGGCCTGGTGATCGGCTACGGCAACACGGGCGCGGAACGGTTTCCGGCGCTGGTGCGCCGGCTGCGGGACGTGGCGCTGGCGGTGGCGAAACCGGCTCGGGATCGGGTCAGTCCACCAGCCCGCCCAGCACCAGCAACGTCATGAAAAGCCAGAACAGGAAGCCCAGAATCGAGCGCCGCAACAGCGCCTTGATCGCTCCCCACAGGAACATAAGGCCCAGCGCCAGCAGAATCAGGTTGAAGATCGACGGGCTCATGCCCATCGCGCCGGCCAAGCCGGCATAAAAATCCGCCAGCGCGCCGCCCAACCCGCCAAGCAGCCATTTGATCCCTGCAACGATGGCGCGCAGGCCCTCGCCAAGCATGCCGCCCAGCGTCGCGAAAAATCCGTCCTGGGCCGGCATCAGCGACGCGTATCCGCAAGCATGCGCACCGCCAGGCCGGCCAGCACCGTGCCCATCAGCCAACGCTGCACCACCATCCACAGCGGACGGCCCGCCAGAAACCCGGCGATTGAGCCGGCCATGATGGCGATCAGAGCGTTCACCGACAGACTGATGACGACCTGCGTCATGCCCAGCGCCAGCGACTGCGTGAAGACGCTGCCGTGATCGGGCTGGATGAATTGCGGGAGCAGCGATACGTACATGACGGCGATCTTGGGATTGAGCAGATTGGTCAAGAGGCCCATGGTGAACAATTGCCGCGGGCTGCTCTTGGGCAGGTCATGAACCTGGAACGGCGAGCGGCCGCCCGGACGGATCGCCTGCCACGCCATGTACAGCAGATAGAGCGCGCCGCCGATGCGCAGCGCGTCGTAGGCATAGGGCACAGCCATCAGCAAGGCGGTGATGCCGAACGCCGCACAGGCCACGTAGAAGATGAATCCCACCGCCACGCCGCCCAGTGAAATCAGGCCGGCCTGCGGGCCTTGCGAGATGGAGCGCGACACCAGGTAGATCATGTTGGGCCCGGGCGTGAGCACCATGCCCAGCGCTACCAGGGCGAAAGTCAGCAGATGTGTCAGGTCAGGCATGGGGAGCCGGCGCGCGCCGGTCAAAGTCGGGTCGTGACTGCACACCTTAGCCGAAAACTGTATCGGAACAGCGGAATTTTCGGACGGGGTTGGCGGCTCGTCGCGCCGGCGATACAGTGGACCGCTTGACCCCTTCCTGGAGCGCAGCCCATGCCGAAACGTCATCCGTCCCCGGCAGGCCGAGCCGCCGCGATCCGCGTCGGCATCGGCGGCTGGACCTTCGAACCGTGGCGCGGCGTCTTCTATCCAGACGACCTGCCACATGCGCGCGAACTGGAATACGCGAGCCGACAGGTCACGGCCATCGAGATCAACGGCACC
Organism: Achromobacter sp.; assembly: GCA_003454835.1. GTDB lineage: Bacteria > Pseudomonadota > Gammaproteobacteria > Burkholderiales > Burkholderiaceae_B > Achromobacter. The sequence continues at coordinate 2,231 of DMTA01000299.1, forward strand.
TACTACGGCACGCAGAAGCCCGCCACCTTCGCCAAGTGGCGCGATGAAACGCCCGACGACTTCGTCTTTTCGCTGAAGGCATCGCGGTATTCGACCAACCGGCGCGAACTCGCGGGCGCGAAGGACTCGATTGCCAAGTTCGTGAACAGCGGCATCGCCGAACTGGGACCGAAGCTGGGGCCCATCGTGTGGCAGTTCGCACCGACCAAGCAGTTCGACCCGGAGGATTTTGGCGCCTTCCTGGAATTGCTGCCGGACAAGGTGGACGGTTTGCCGCTGCGGCACGCGCTGGACGTGCGCCATCCCAGCTTTGCCTGCGAGGAATACGTGGCCCTTGCGCGCCGCCATCGAGCGGCGACGGTGTACACCGATAGCGATGAGTTTCCCGCCATCGCCGATCGGACGGCGGACTTTGTCTACGCGCGGCTGATGCGCGCCAGCACGGCCTACAAGGCCGGTTACGCGCCCAAGGCGCTGGACGCCTGGGCGGAACGTTTCCGAATCTGGTCACGCGGCGCGGACCCGGACGACCTGCCGCTGATCGGCAAAGCTGCCTCCGGGAAAAAATCGCAGGACGTCTTCGCGTACTTCATCAATGGCGCAAAAGAACGCGCGCCGGCAGCGGCGCGCGCAATGATTCAACGCCTGTAGCGCCGACGCACGCCGCTCGCGCCATCCAGCGCTTGCGACCCCGCCGGTTGACAGCTTTATTCCGCGACGGGCGTGCGCATCGTCACAAACTCTTCGGCTGCCGTGGGATGGATGCCGATGGTGTCGTCGAACACGGCCTTGGTCGCGCCCGCCTTCAACGCCACGGCCAGGCCCTGCACGATCTCGCCCGCCTCCGGTCCCACCATGTGCACGCCCAGCACGCGATCGGTCTGCGCGTCGACGATCACCTTCATCAGCGTGCGTTCCTGCGACTCGGTCAGAGTGAGCTTCATGGGGCGGAAGCGGCTTTCGAAAAGCCGCACCTCGTAGCCGGCTTCGCGCGCCTCTTCGGTGGTCAGGCCCACCGTGCCGATGTTCGGCAGGCTGAACACCGCGGTGGGGATCAGCTTGTAGTCGACCTTGCGGTATTCGTGCGGGCGGAACAGTCGCCGCGCCACCGCCATGCCTTCGGCCAGCGCCACAGGCGTCAGCGGCACGCGTCCGATCACGTCGCCGATCGCCAGGATGGACGGCTCCGCGCTGCGGTATTCGTCATCGACCTCGATGAAGCCGTCCTCGCGCAGTTTCACGCCGGTGTTTTCCAGCCCCAGGTTGTCCAGCATCGGACGGCGGCCCGTGGCGTAGAACACGCAGTCGGTCTCGATGACCGACCCATCCTTGCAGGTGGCGGCCAGCGATCCATCCGCGCGCTTGTCGATACGCGCGACCTCGGTGTTCATGCGCAGGTCGATGCCCTTCTTGACCAGTTCGTCGCGCAAGTGCTCGCGCACGCCCAGGTCAAAGCCGCGCAGGAACAGAGGACCGCGATACGACTGGATGGTCTGCGCGCCCATGCCGTTGAAGATGGACGCGAACTCCACGGCGATGTAACCGCCGCCCACGACCAGCACGCGGCGCGGCAGGTCCTTCAGAAAGAAGGCCTCGTTGGAGGTGATGGCGAGTTCCTTGCCCGGGATGTCGGGCACCTGCGGCCAGCCGCCCGTGGCCACCAGGATGTGTTCGGCGCTGTAAGTCTTGCCGTTGATGTCGACCGTGTGTGGATCGACGATGCGCGCGTGACCTTCCAGCAGCGTCACCCCGCTGTTGACCAGCAGGTTGCGGTAGATGCCGTTCAGGCGCTCGATCTCGCGGTTCTTGTTGGCGATCAGCGTGGGCCAGTCGAATTTGGGCGCGCCCGCGGACCAGCCGAAGCCGTGCGCCTGCTCGAAGTCTTCACTGTAGTGCGCGCCGTAGACCAGCAGTTTCTTGGGCACGCAGCCCACGTTCACACACGTGCCGCCCAGGTAGCGGCTTTCCGCCACCGCCACACGCGCGCCGAAACTGGCCGAAAAGCGGGCCGCGCGTACGCCGCCCGAGCCCGCGCCGATCACAAACAGGTCAAAGTCAAATGCCATGGGGTTTCCTTCGCGCGGCCTGGCGGCCGGCGTTCACTGTCCGGGAAAGCTGTATTTAACACCACGGTTGGAATACATTGGCCGCAGCCGGCCCCGCGCGCCGGGCCTTCAAACGGAGTTCCTTCCATGTCGCTCGAAACCTGGCTGGCCTTCCTGGGCGCCTCGGCCCTGCTCGTCATGCTGCCCGGGCCCACCATCCTCACCGTCATCAGCTATTCGCTTACGCACGGCAAGCGCGCCCGCCTGCCGCTGGTGCTGGCCGTGGCGCTGGGAGATTCCACCGCCCTGGTGCTGTCGTTGCTGGGGCTGGGTGCGTTGCTGGCCGCATCCGCGTTCTGGTTCACGGTGGTCAAAACCGTGGGTGGCCTGTATCTGCTGTATCTGGGTTACCGGCTGCTGCGCGCCGGCGTGGCTCCCGCCACCCTGCCGGTCGCCACAGCGGCAGGATCGCGCTGGAAGCTGTTTGCCAACACATACCTGGTGACCGCACTGAACCCGAAGGGCATGATTTTCTTCGTGGCTTTCTTGCCGCAGTTCATCGATCCGGCGGGAGATGTGACGCGCCAGCTGTGGACGCTGTCGGCCACCTTTGTCGCCTGCGCCGGCATCAACGCGGCGGCCTATGCGATCTTTGCCGGCTCGGCTCGGCGGCTGCTCGCGTCGCCGCGCGCGCAGCGCGGCTTTAACCTGGGCGGCGGCGCGCTG
>DMTA01000543.1 GCA_003454835.1 Achromobacter sp.
GCGCTGCGATCGTCGCTGGGGCTGGCGCATCTGCGGCGCGGCACCGAAGACGACCGCAAGACCCATGCGCTGACGCACTTCGAGGCGGGCTTGCAGGCCGCGCCCGACGACGTGCGCCTGCTGACGCTGCACGGCGAAACCCTGCTGCGCGCCGGGCGCTACAAGGATTCCGTGGCGCCGTTGGCGCGCGCCATTGAACTGGCGCCGGATCTTGAGCAGACGCGGGGCCTGTACGCCCGCGCGCTGCGCTACACCTTGCAATACGACGCGGCGGCCGAGCAGATGATGTTCCTGCTGAAGAAGTCGCCGGACAACCTGCTGTGGCAGCGGTCGGCCATTGGCGCGCTGTCGCAGGCCGGGCGCAAAGACGAGGCCGAGGCGCTGTTCGAGCAATACGTCGCCAAGCGCGGCGCGCGGCTGCCCGAAACGTTCCCGGAAGCGTTGGCGCGCATGGAAGAACAGCTCGACACCGCGCCGATTCCGCAGGCGCGGCTGGACTGGGCCTGGTCGATGCGCGGCGACACCAGCATCGATCGCGCGACGTGGGAACGCCGCGCGCGCTGGGGCCACATGATCGACCATCTGCTGTTCGATTGGCTTGAATGCCGCGAGGAGCGCGTCGAAGAAGCGATGGCCATGCTGGGTGAGCTGGATACCGGCGAGCGCTTCTTTGCGCCGCTGCTTGCCGCCGGCCGCGGCGTCGTGGTCGCCACTGCCCACGTGGGGCCGATGTATGCGGGATTGATGGCGCTGGAGCTGGTCGGCATCCCGTCGCGCTGGCTGGCGTCGGCGCCCAGCATCGCTCGCAGCAGCTACGCCGAGGCGCTGATCTCCACGGCCGACCAGACCGAGGCGCAGGTCGCCAAGGCCTGCATGCGCGCGATCAACTCGGGATTTGTGCTGTGCCTGGCCATCGACGGCGCGGCAAATCCCGCCGCGCCTCGCACCACGTTTGAAGGTCAGGACGTCACCTATTCCGGCTTTGCGGCGCATCTGGCGCATCGCATGGGCGTGCCGTCGGTGTTTTACGCGCCGCGCTGGGAAAACGGGCAGGTGGCCTACACGCTGGAAATGCTGCCGGCCGCCAATCCCGGCGAAGAGGCTGACGCGTACGCGCAGCGCTGGCAGAAGGCGTACTTCGAGCGGCTGCGCGAGCATCTTGCCGGCCCGCCGGAGAACCTGCGATTGAGCGGCGGCATCTGGCGCCATGTGACGGCGGCGGATCCGTCGGCGGATTCGTCCGCATAAGGTTTAAGGGAGCGGTTGCGATGCGACTACGAAATACAGTGACGCTGTGGCTGCTGACGCTGGCCGGCTTGTATGGCGGCGCGGCGGCGGCAAGCGGGCAATGCGCGGCGCCCGATGAACACTGCCCGATCGTAGCCAGTCTGCTGGCGCAGCGCGAAGGGTACGGCGCCAAGGCCACAGGCGGCCTGGGCGGCAAGTTCATCGAGGTGACCTCGGACCAGGACGCCGGACCCGGCACGCTGCGCGCTGCGCTGGCGCAAGCGCGCAAGGGGCCGACGTGGATACGCTTCGCATCCGACATGACGATCGTGCTGAAGTCACAGCTGCGTGTTCCGTCCGACACGACCATCGATGGCCGCGGCAAACGTGTCGCCCTGATCGACGATGGCCTGGGCGTGTATGGCGCGAAGAACGTCATCCTGACGCATCTGACAATCGACGGACGGCTCACGCGGCTTACGCAGGCCGTGAATGTGGCCAACGACAGCCGCGACGTGTGGGTCGACCACATGGACCTGTCGCGGATGTCGGACCGCCTGCTGAATGTAAAGAACGGCTCGACCGACGTGACGATCTCGTGGACCAAGTTCCACAACTCGAACAAGGTCATGCTGCTGAACAACATCACGTCCAAGAATCTGTTTCAGAACTACGAGCGCGATTCGATTGCGCGCGTGACGCTGCATCACAACTACTTCTTCAACACCGTGCAGCGCAATCCGCGCGCGCAGTTCGGCACCTTCCACCTCTTTAACAACCTGCTCGAGAACTGGGACTTCTACGGCATGAGTTTCAGCCTGGAGGCCAAGGCGCTGGTCGAAGGCAATATCTTCAACAACGACGCGCAGCGCAAGTGCGTCGAGCCCGAGTTCTACCCCACGGTGGAAGGCATCAACGTCAACTACTGCCGCTACATCCCGATTGCGCCGGCACGCAGCGCACTGGACAACGGCGACTCCGATCGCGGCGCCTATGAAAAGCGCAAGGCGGATCACGGCTACACCCGCGATTTCAAGGCCTTTCTGCGGTTGAAGGACAACCTGTATCTGGGCGATGCCAAGCCGGTGCTCAAGGACTATCGCCCCGAGTCGGCGCCGACGCCGCCTTACTGCTACGGCTACGAGAAAGCGACGCCCGAGCTGGCCGAGAAGATTCGCAAATTTGCCGGCAATACGTCCGGAGATACGCCCCTGCCGGCGACGCGCACAGGCGCGGGTTGCCCGGGCTGAGGACCGCAAGAAATCAGGATTTCGTGCGTGATCGCATCAGTTGAGAAGCCATGTCCGATATCGTGGTATTCGTTCCCAGCAAAGCACGCGCTGGCGACCAGATAGTCTAGCCAGACTGCGGGATCGCCGCCCGACCTTCAGGTCGCTTCGCTGCTGGGAGGGCGTGACGGCGTCCGGCGATAAGTCGAACTGCAGGGTGACCCCGTCACCCTGCAGAGTGCGTCATCACACCCCGATCGGACCGCCGTCGGCGCGGCGGATCACCACCGTCGACGAACGCGGGCGGACGACGCCCGTGGTGGCGGTGGTCGCATCTTCCGTGTCGTACGCCGGCCAGTTCACCGGGTGCTGGATGTTCAGGAAGATGCTGGTGTAGTCCGGGGTGAAGGCAAAGCCCGTGACCTCTGCTTCGTTCGGGCCGACGAAGAAGCGGCGCAGGTCGGCCTGGTTGGACGCGTTGATCGCCGGGCCCGTGCCGGTGCTGTCGGCCAGCGCGCCGGGGATCACGGCCAGCATCTGGTCGTTGGTCGCCTTGGCCACGTTGTTGTTGCGGCCGCCGTCGATGCCGTTGTCGGTCTGGATCCAGAGGATGCCGCGCGGATCGATGCCGATGCCGTCCGGGCTGGCCAGCTGGTTCAGCGTGGTCAGGCCGGAGCGGTTGGTGTCGGCGTCGGCGCCGGCGTCGGAGCCAAACACGAAGATGTCCCACTTGAACTTGGTCGAGCCCGGCTCGTCGTGCCAGCGCACGATGTGACCGTTGACGTTGTTCAGGCGCGGGTTGGCCGGGTTGGTGCCGCGGCCGGCGTTGCGGCTGGTGTTGTTCGTCAGCGTCAGGTAAATGTCGCCGTTGGTCGGGTGGGTGGCCGTCCATTCCGGGCGGTCCATCGGCGTGGCGCCGACGAAGTCCCCGGCGCCGCGGGTGTTGATAATGATGTTCTCGATGCTGCCGAATTCATCGGCCAGCGTGCGGCCGCCGGCGCCAACGGTCGTGCCGACGAGCGGGAGCCATTGGCCCGTGCCATCGGCGTCAAAGCGCGCAACGTACAGCGTGCCCTTGTCCAGGTATTTCGCGCCCACTGCGAGGCGATCGGTGCGCTCGGCGTCCTTCGGATCCCACACGGCTTCCGACACGAAGCGATAGATGTACTCGAAACGCGAGTCGTCGCCGCTGTAGAAGGCGAGCGGCTTGCCGGCTTCGGGCAGGCCGTAGGCGCAGCCTTCGTGTGCGAAGCGGCCCAGCGCGGTGCGCTTGGTGGCGATGCTGTTTTCGTTGAACGGATCGATCTCGACCAGGTAGCCGAAACCGTTGACTTCGTTGCGGTAATCCTGCGTGAAGTCGGCGCCGGTCTCGGTGATGTTGAAGCGCGCGAACTCGCCCTGGACTTCCAGCGGATCGTTGGCGCCCGTTTCCCATTCGTAGCGGCCCTTGTCGTCGGGCACGCCGACGCGCTGCTGGTGCGCGGGGCGCGTGCCGGTGTTGACGAAGCAGGCGGCCCAGTTTTCTTCGGCCGTGATGTACGTGCCCCACGGGGTGTAGCCGTTGCCGCAGTTGTTGTTGGTGCCGCGCACCATCGTGCCGTTGGGCGAGTACGGGGTCTTGACCCAATCCGTGCCGCCGACCGGGCCGGACAGCTTCATCGGCGTCGCCGACGTGAAGCGGCGGTTGTAGCGCGAGTTGTGAACGATGTTCCAGCGGCCGTTCTCAAGGCGCACGTGCAGGATCGCCACGCCGTGCGCGTTGATCTCCTTGCGGATCTCCTCGATGGGGCGCTTGCCGGCCACCTTGGTCGCGCCCAGCGGGTGCAGCGCCTTCTGGTCGATGTACTCGTGGTTGACCGCCAGCAGGCCTTCGGTGGAGCTGCCGTTGATCGGGAAGAAGTGCATGCCGTCGTGGTGCATGCCGGTGGAGTTCAAGAGGTCCGTCGAGCTGTTGTTGCCGTTGCGGTCCCACGGATTGGCGTTGTCGTTGAACGGCGTGCCCCACGGTGCGAACACATGGGCGATGTAGCCGGCCGGCACGACACAGGCGTCGGTCATGGACGTGGGCAGGGACTCGAATCCCAGCTTGACCGGGGCCGGCGCGGGAGGCGTCTCCGTGCCGGGCTGTTCCGGCGCGGGGTTCTGGCCGCCGTTGCCGGCATCGTCGTCATCGTCGTCGCTGCCATTACAGCCGGCAAGACCGAGGCTGGTCATCGTCGCGAACGCAGCGGCGATACCGCCGCGCATCACCATGCGGCGGGACATGTTCTTTTCGAGGATCTCGCTGAACGGAGTGCTCTGGCTGGGATTGCGGACGGTCTTGTCGGAGATGGACTTGCTCATTGGAACTCCTGGCTTTGGGTCTGATGCCCGATGGGGACGAGCAATACTAGAAGTCCGAAATGAAAGGTTAATGACAGATGACTGAAACTTGTGGCGCCTGTGCCATCCTGTCAAAAAGAAAAGGCTGACGCCGCGTACGCGGGCGTCAGCCTTTGGATGAAAGGGCGGGTGTGCTTACCGGTTTTCGTCGTCCATCGTCAGCGCGCCTTCCTTCATGATGCCTTGCGCGATCTCTTCGGCGGATTTGCCGGCAAAGCCGTGCTCGCCGGCGGTGATGCGCAGGCTGTCGCCATCGAGCGGGCTCATCAGCGTGGCCGAGGACAGAAGAATGCCGTTCGCGCGGAACTGCACGCGCTGGCCCACGCGCTCGCGCGTGAAGTTCGCCAGCGTCTTGACGCTGTCTGGCTTGAGCTTGATGTCGACGACGCGCGCGTTGGTGTGCGCATCGGCGCCGGGCGTGACCTGCTCGACCTGCAGGGTGACGGATTCGGCGTGGGCGGCGAAGGGCAGGGCGGCCGCGAGCGCCGCAGCCAGCGCGCTGGCCAGAACAGGATGTCGCATTGATGGCATGGGAACGCTCCTTCTTCTGATGGACGACGCTCCATCCTATACGGATCGCGGCAGACGGGGATGACCGTCTGATATATTCCTGACGAAATTTTGCCGGCATGCGCCCCGCTGACGCTGGTGAGGAATGACCATGATTGCACGCGCCACTTGTCTGTTGTCCATCGCGCTGCTGGCCGGCACGGCGCAGGCCGGCTCCGCGCCCGCGTCGCTGTCCTGCGTGTCCGAAAGCGGCAAGGTGGCGTTGAAGGGCGACATTCCCTCGCCGTCTTCCGACGACCTGGCGCTGACGCTGACCTACACGACGGCCACGCTGTCGTTCACGTCGGAGGATGCGCCCGGGTACGTGGTCGCCAATTTCCCGCAGTCGGTTTTCACCCTGGTCGCGCCGGCCGACGGGCAGGCGTTGACGTTGTATGCGCTGCCGTCCACGGTGGCCGTGAAGAAAACGGCCAATGGCGACGTGGCCGGCACGTTCCAGGCGCGGCTGTTGGGTCCGCGCCCGGGCGGCAAGGCGGCCAGCGGCTATCCCGCGCCGCTGCAGGCCACGCTGAACTGCGATTACCGGTATTCGCTGTAGGCCCTGCGCGCCGGACGCATCGCCCCTCCACCGCGTGGCGCAAGCGTCATATTTGACGGGCGGGAGGCCGCACGCCCACAATCGGCCGGACGACAACCGCGCAGGCGGGCCTTGGATGCCCGCCGCCACCATCCCGGAGGAACAACTCATGGCCGACGCCGATCCCAAAACCCAAACCGAAACCCAGGCGCTGTTCGACCAAGGCCTGGAATTGCGCCGCGAAGTGCTCGGCGCCGACTACGTCGATGGCTCGATTGCGCGCGCCAACGATTTCATGATGGCGTTCCAGCACATCACCACCGAATGGTGCTGGGGCTACACCTGGAGCCGCCCCGGCCTTGAGAAGAAGACGCGCAGCATGCTCAACCTGGCCATGCTGACGGCGCTGAACCGGCCCGCCGAGATCAAGCTGCACGTCAAGGGCGCACTTAACAACGGCGTGACGGTTGAGGAGATCAAGGAGATCCTGCTGCAGGCCACGGTCTACTGCGGCATTCCCGCCGGCCTGGACGCCTTCAAGGTGGCCAACCAGGTGCTGGAAGAGGAAGGCGCGTTCAAGGCGCAACAGGCATGACTCACGCCGTCACCCGGCCGGCGTGACGTGGAACCCGGGAAAATTGACAGCAGTGGGAAGAACGGCGGATTTCACGCGGTTCTTCCCGGCTTACCCGCCTTGCGTGCGGGCTATGATGATTTGTCATTAAATGTGTTACAAACACAAAATTTTTGAAATAAAAAGCACGTTTTTCTTCGCAGGCTTGCGCCACGGCAAGACTGCTTTCTGGCATCACGAGTTCGCGCCTTGGGCGCTGACGCATTTTCCGGCATAGTTTGTGACGGCATGCCCGGCCGGGTTCCGTCGCGATAGCAGTATGGCTACACAAACGCAGTTTCCCGCTCCCACGCGCGTGATCGCTGCCTTCGATTTCGACGGCACGCTCACTCAGCGCGACACATTCATTCCCTTCCTGGCCCATCTATCGTGGGTGGGCTTGCTGGTGGCGGTCATGCGGACCGCACCTGCGCTGACGGCGTTCGCGCTGCGTCTGCGCAGCAACGAAGACGCCAAGCAATCGCTCTGCCGCGCCGCGCTGCGCGGGCGCTCGCGCAGCGAGCTGGCCCGCATCGCCCGGGCCTGGGTGCACACCATCCCGCTACGCCCGGCGCTGATCGAGCGGCTGCGCTGGCATCAGCAGCGCGGCGACCGCTGCGTGCTGGTCAGCGCCTCTCCCGATATCTACCTGGAAGATGTGGCGCGCTACCTCGGGTTCGACGACCTTATCTGCACGCGCATGGCGGTCGACGCGCGGGGCCGCCTGACGGGCGAGTTTGACGGACACAACTGTTGGGGCCCTGAAAAGCTGCGGCGTCTGATCGAGCGCTATGGCGGTCCGGACCAATACGAACTGCACGCCTACGGCGACAGCCGCGGCGACCAGTGGCTCATCGACGCGGCTCAGCATGCCTGGTATCGCGGGCAGGCGGTCAAGCCATGAGCGCGTTGATTTCCCTGCTGCGTCCGCAGCAATGGCTGAAGAACGGCTTCGTGCTGATCGGCCTGATCTTCAGCCACGGATGGACGGACCCCGCGCTGGTGTTTGCCGTGGGCGTGGGTTTTGTTGCGTTCTGCCTGGCGTCCAGCGCGGTCTATGTGCTGAATGACTATCACGACCGAGCCGCCGATGCAGCCCATCCCAAAAAGCGGCTGCGCGCTATTGCCAGCGGACGGGTCGGTCTGCCCACGGCCCGCGCGCTGATCGTCGTGCTGTTTGGCTCGGCGCTGGGCCTGCCGCTAGTGTGCGGACTCTGGGCGGTGGCGCTGGCCGTGGCCGGCTACCTGACCCTGAACATTGCCTACACCCTGAGCCTGAAGCACAAGGTGCTGGTCGATGTGTTCTGTATTGCGGCGGGCTTCATGATCCGCCTGGCTTGCGGCACGTTTGCAGTAGGCATCGTCCCGTCGCGCTGGATGCTGCTCTGCAGCTTTATGCTGACGCTGTTTCTGGGCTTTGCCAAACGGCGCGCCGAGATCGCATCGGCGCCGCTCGATGCCCCAGCGTCGCAAGGCAGCACGCGCACAGTGCTGCAGCACTATTCACCACAGTTGCTGGACATCCTGGTCGCCATCACCGCCAGCACGACGCTGCTGGCATATGGCCTTTATACGGTGGACGACCTCACCGCCGCGCTGCACGGCACGCAGTATCTGATTGTCACGCTGCCCATCGTCACCTTCGGCGTCTTTCGTTATATCTACCTGCTGTACCGAGGCGGATCAGGCGAAGAGCCCGGTCGAGATCTGCTCACCGACAACCAGATCCGACTTGCGGTGCTGGTCTGGGTGGCGGTGGTGGTTGTGCTGGTAAGGACGTAGACATGGCATATCTTTGGTTGATCCTAAGCGCGGCCTGCAGCGTCGCGGCCAGCGTGGCACTCAAGGCGGCAGGAGCCGCTTCCGCGCAGGCGGCGACGCCGTCCCTGCTGACGCAGGCGTTGCCCTATGCGGGCGCGATCGGCGCGTACGGGTTGGGCTTTGGCTTCTACGCGCTGGCCCTGCGCCAGCTGGATCTGACGCTGGCCTACCCGTTGATGGTGGCGTTCGCGATCGCCGGTGTGTTTGTTTACGGCCTGTTGTCCGGTGCGGAAGCCATCACGGCAATGCGGATGGCCGGTGCAATCCTCATCGCCATCGGCGTGTTTCTGATTTCGAAATAGAGGCGCGAGCGTGAGACCTTGCTTCCACAGCGCGGGGTATCGCCGCGTTGCGCTGCAGGGATGGCGCCGCAGGTTGGCCTCCTACTCGCCGTAACCCAGGAAGTTCAATGACTCGATTTTTCAATAGCGTAAGCTACCGCCGTTTCCTCGTGGCCTTCCTCTATGTCGTGGTGGCCGCGGCGGCCTTCAATGGCTTCTACACGAAGTGGCGGCTCAAAGACGGTCACGGCCCACATTCCTTGGCAGCCATGGTGGAAGGCACCGCGTACCGTCCCTACGTGTACCGCCAGTTCGCGCCGGCCATCGCCAATGGCATCCAGGACATGCTGCCGGCGGCCACCGTGGCGCGCATCTCCGAGCGATTGGCCGACCCACGGCGTCTGGATAGCCGGTCGGGGCTTGCCATGCGATATCCGGGCTCTGAAGCGTTGCAGGTCCCTGTGACGCTGCGCTATCACATCGTCTATTACCTGACCTTCCTGGCCCTGGTTGGCTCGCTGTTCGCGATGCGCGCGGTGTGCCTGAGAGCGGGCGCCAGCGCGCCTGCGGCAACCGCGGCGCCGCTTGCGATCGCGTTGCTGCTGCCGTTCTTCCTGACCGAAGGCGGCTTCTTCTACGACTTCTTTGAATTGCTGTTCATGGCGTGCGCGATCCTGCTGGCCTGGCGCATTCCGGTCGAAAGCCCCGTGCGCGCGGCAGGACGGCTGGGCCTGCTTGCTGTCGTCGCCGCGATGGCGGCCTGGAACAAGGAGGCGTTCTTCTTCTACGTCGTGGCGCTGTATCCCATCCTTCGGCTCAGTCTGCCGCGTATCAAGGCGGCAAGCGTCGTGGCGGCGCTGATGTTCGTCTGCGGATGCGTCTACCTTGCGCTGCGCATGCGCTACGCGGGCAACCCGGGCGGCGCAGTGAGCTTCCAGCCGGGCGCGAATTTCTTCTACTTCCTGGACCCGGGCAACTGGTTCCGCACCGAGAGCACCTACGGCGTCGCGCTGCCCAAGGGGCTGAGCGCCGTGATGGTGCTGATGATCGCGGGCGTGGCCGTCACCGGCTGGCGCCTGCTGCCCGTGCCGTTCCGGCAGCACGTGCTGATGGCGCTGGCGGTCAACGTGCCGCTCTTCCTGCTGTTTGCCGCCGAGGGCGAGGCGCGCAACTTGAGCATGCTGTATCCGTCGCTGCTGGTTCTGATGGCAATGGCCTTGACTGCCTGGATGAACGCCGCGCCGCCCACCGCGGCGGGCGTTGATCGCGCGCAAGCGTAATCGGCGGTGCGCGGGTTTACCCCATACCCGCTCGCCGCCGAAATTTGTATGATGACCCGATAACTTCTACTCAAGAGACATCGTCGTCATGCATGCTTCGCCACGTCCGCTGTTCGTTGCCCGTTCCTGCCGCCCGGGGACATTCCATGACTGAAGAAGCCCGCATCCGCGAAGAAATCTGCACCATCGGCGCAAGCCTCTATGCGCGCGGCTACACCGTCGGCGCGGCCGGCAACATCAGCGCCCGGCTGGACGATGGCTGGCTCATCACGCCCACCGACGCGTGCCTGGGGCGGCTGGATCCCGCCCAGCTTTCCAAGGTCGACCTCGATGGCAACTGGGTCGCCGGCGGCAAACCGTCCAAGACCTTGCTGCTGCATCAGGGCATCTACCGCGCCAGCCCGGAATCCCGCGGCATCGTGCATACCCATTCCACCCATCTGGTTGCGCTGACGCTCGCGGGCGTGTGGCGGCCGGACGAGGTCTTGCCGCCGATCACGCCCTATCAGGTCATGAAGGTGGGGCGCATTCCGCTGATCGGCTATCGCCGTCCGGGCGACCCGCAGGCTGCTGCTGAAGTCGCCGCCGTCGCGGCTGAGGTGCGCGGCGCCCTGTTCGAGCGGTTGGGTCCGGTGGTCTGGGAACGGTCTGTCTCCCACGCGTCCTACGCGCTTGAGGAACTGGAAGAAACCGCCCGTCTATGGCTGATGACCCAGCCGCGCCCCAAGCCGCTGACGGACGAGGCCATCGAGGCCCTGCGCGCCACGTTCGGCGCACGCTACTGATCCGCTTTTTCGTAAAAAGCCTGCCGGCCGCGACAGCGCGGATCAAGGCGGCGCATTCTTGATGGAGACTGGTAATGCCCCCGATGGAACTGGCGCCCAACGCCGCGCCCGCGGCATCCTCGCCGCCCGAGTCCCGCGAATCTGCTCGCGCATATGCCAAGGTGTTCTGGCGGCTGGTGCCGTTCCTGATGCTTTGCTATGTCATTGCCTACCTGGACCGCGTCAATGTCGGCTTCGCCAAGTTGCAGATGTCGCAGGATCTGGGTTTCAGTGAAACCGTCTTCGGCCTGGGCGCCGGCGTTTTCTTTATTGGCTACTTCCTGTTCGAAGTGCCCAGCAACCTGCTGATGCACCGGCTGGGGGCGCGCATCTGGATAGCGCGCATCATGATCACCTGGGGCATCCTGTCGGGCATGTTCATGTTCGTCGAAACGCCGACGGGCTTCTACATCCTGCGCTTCCTGTTGGGGCTGGCCGAAGCCGGGTTCTACCCCGGCGTGATTCTGTATCTGACCTACTGGTACCCGGCCCACCGCCGCGCAAAGATCATTGCGCTGTTCATGTCGGCCATTCCCGTGGCGGGCATCTTCGGCAATCCGCTGTCAGGCTGGATCATGGAGGCCTTCCACGGCATGCACGGCCTGCAGGGCTGGCAATGGATGTTCCTGATCGAGGCCGTGCCCGCGCTGGTGATCGGCGTGGTCACCGTCATGTACCTGGACAATGGCATCGCCAGCGCCAAATGGCTGAGCGACGACGAAAAGAAACTGCTCACGCGCGAGATCGAACAGGACCAGAAGCAGACCGGCACGCAGAAGCACTCGCTGCGCGCGGTGTTTGCCGACAAGCGCGTGTGGTGGATGTGCCTGATCTACTTTGCCTTCGTCGCCGGCCAGTATGGCTTGACGTTCTGGATGCCCACGCTGATCAAGTCGACCGGCGTGACGGGCGCTTTCAATATCGGCCTGCTCAGCGCCATTCCTTTCCTGTGCGCCATCGTCGTGATGAACCTGCTGGGCCATTCCGCGGACCGCCGGCGTGAACGCCGCTGGCACCTGATCGTGCCGGCGCTGGCGGGCGCGGTGGGCTTCTCGGCGGCGGCTTCGTTTGCCGACAACACCGTGGTGTCGCTGGTGTTCCTGTCCATGGCGGCCGCGGGCGTGCTGACCTGCGCACCGCTGTTCTGGTCGCTGCCGACCGCGTTCCTGTCCGGCACGGCCGCCGCCGCCGGCATTGCCATCGTCAACTCCGTGGGCAATCTGGCAGGTTTCGCCAGCCCCTACATGATCGGCTACCTGAAGGACCTGACCAGTTCCACCGCGTCCGGCATGTACGTGCTGGCGGGCGTACTGGTCATTGGCGCCATCGCGGTCTGGTTCACGCCGGCCAAGCTGGTCAACCGCTAACGCGCCGTCCGCAATCACCTCTGCACCAAAGGAACCGACATGCCGCGTCTGGCCGCAAACCTCAGCATGATGTACACGGAACATCCCTTCCTGGAGCGTTTCGCCGCCGCGGCGGCCGACGGGTTCCACGGGGTGGAATTCCTTTTTCCCTACGATTTCACGGCGGCCGAGATCCGATCGCGCCTGGACGCGCACGGCCTGACGCAGGCGCTGTTCAATGCGCCGCCGGGTGACTGGTCGGCGGGTGAGCGCGGCATCGCATCGCTGCCCGGCCGCGAAGACGAGTTCAAGCGCGGACTGGACCGGGCGCTGGAATACGCAGCGGTGCTGGGCAACCGCCATCTGCACGTGATGGCAGGCCTGATCCAACCCGGCCAGGACCGCGCCGTGCACCGGGAGGTCTACGTCAAGAACCTGGCGCTTGCCGCGCGCATGGCCGCGACCGCTGGCGTGACTGTTGTGATCGAACCCATCAACCCGCGCGATATTCCCGGTTTTTTCCTGAACCGGCAGGACGACGCGCAGGCCATACGCAACGAGGTGGGCGCGGACAACCTGAAGGTGCAGTTCGACATCTACCACTGCCAGATCGTCGAAGGCGACATCGCCGTCAAGCTCGAGCGCGACATGGCGGGCATCGGCCACATCCAGGTGGCGGGCGTGCCGGACCGGCACGAGCCCGATCTGGGCGAGCTGAACTACCCCTACCTGTTCCAGCGTATCGACGCGCTGGGCTATCAAGGCTGGATCGGCTGCGAGTACCGCCCGCGCGCCGGAACGTCCGAAGGCCTGGGCTGGGCCAAACCCTATCTAACCCATCGTTGAGCATTCCATCATGAAGATACTGATCACCGGCGGCGCCGGATTTCTGGGCCAGCGGCTGGCGCGCAAACTGCTCGAGCGCGGCACGCTGTCGCTGGATGGCGGCAAGCCCCAGCCCATCACGCAAATCGATCTGCTGGACGTCGTGAAGGCAGATCTGCAGGACCCGCGCGTACGCTCGCTTGAGGGCGACATTGCCGACCCGGCGGTGCTGCGGCAAGCCATCGATACCGATACGCGCGCCATTTTTCATCTGGCGGCAATTGTCAGCGGACAGGCGGAGGCGGACTTCGACCTGGGCATGCGCATCAACCTGGACGCCTCGCGCGCATTGCTGGAAACCTGCCGCGCGTTGGGCCACAAACCGCGCGTCATTTTCACCAGTTCCGTGGCGGTGTATGGCGGCAACCTGCCCGACACCGTGCGTGACGACACCGCGCTCAATCCGCAATCGTCCTACGGCACGCAGAAAGCCATCGCCGAACTGTTGCTGGCCGATTACACGCGGCGCGGCTTCGTCGATGGCCGTGTGCTGCGTCTGCCGACCATCAGCGTGCGTCCCGGCCGGCCGAATGCGGCGGCGTCGTCGTTCGCCAGCGGCATCATCCGCGAACCCCTGAATGGCGAACCGGCGGTGTGCCCGGTCGGCGCGGATACGCGGCTGTGGCTGCTGTCGCCGCGTGGC
Source organism: Achromobacter sp. (assembly GCA_003454835.1). Classification (GTDB taxonomy): domain Bacteria; phylum Pseudomonadota; class Gammaproteobacteria; order Burkholderiales; family Burkholderiaceae_B; genus Achromobacter. The sequence continues at coordinate 13,619 of DMTA01000543.1, forward strand.
GCGATCCAGGCCTTGATCGCGGGTTGCGAGCTGGATGCCGACGCGATGGCGGACCGGACGCCGATCAACCTGCCTGGCGTGTCGGTCACGGCGGCCGAGATGGCGCAGGCCTTGCGCGAGGTCGCGGGCGACGAGGTTGCCGACCGCATCAGCTGGCAGGCGGACGCGCGCGTCGAGCGCATCGTCGGCAGCTGGC
>DMTA01000141.1 GCA_003454835.1 Achromobacter sp.
ATCGCCGCGCAGTTTGCCGCGGACCCGATCCTGACGGCGCTGATGCAGGCGCGGCCGGGGCTGCGCGTGCCGGGCGCGTGGGACGGCTTTGAACTGGCCATGCGGGCGGTGCTGGGTCAGCAGATTACGGTGGCCGCGGCCATCCGGCTTGCTGGCAAGCTGGTGGCGGCGCACGGCATGCCGCTGGCGCAGCCGGACGGCGCGCTGACGCACGTGTTTCCCGAGCCGGAAGTGGTGGCCACCGCCGAGCTGGCGTCCCTGGGCATGCCGCGCAGCCGGGCGGCGACGCTGTCCGCGGTAGCCGCGGCAGCGGTCGCGGACCCGCATCTCTTTGACGCCGCCGTCGATCTGGAAGACGCCGTGCGGCGGCTGCGCACGATACGCGGCGTGGGGGAATGGACGGCGCAATACATCGCGCTGCGGCAATTGCGTGAGCCGGATGCGTTTCCGCATGCGGATATCGGCCTGATCCGCGCGCTGGAAAAACTGGAATCGCGGGCCTACACACCCGCGCAACTGCTGGCGCGGTCCGAGGCCTGGCGGCCGTGGCGCGCCTATGCGGCGCAGCACCTGTGGACAGCGTGATCGCAGCCTTTCACCACCGCCCCTCCGACCCTTCCCCAAAATACGCCACCAGAAAATCCACAAACACCCGCACCTTGGCGGACAGGTGGTGCCTTTCCGGAAAAACCGCGTAGATGTCCGCCTGCGGCAGCGCATAGTCCTGCAGCACCTGCACCAGCCGGCCGCTGCGCAGATAGCGCGCCAGGTCCCATTCCGCGCGCTGCAGGATGCCCAAACCGGCCAGTCCCCACGTCAGCGTGACCTCGCCATCGTTGCTGCTGAGATTGCCGCGCACCTTCACGGTTTCGCTGCGCCGGCCCTTCGTGAAACGCCACAATCCATAGGCAGCGTCGTTCTGCCGCAGCACGATGCATTGGTGCCGCGCCAGATCATGCGGGGTGATTGGTGTGCCGTGTTTTTTCAGATAGCCGGGCGACGCGCAGACCAACCGCCGGTTGGGCGCGATCTTGCGTGCAATGAGACTCGTGTCCGGCAAATCGCCAAAACGCACCGCAACGTCAAAGGCCTCGCGCACGAAGTCGGCGGGCCGGTCGGTCAGCTGCAATTGCAGCGAGACCTCGGGGTATTGCTGCGCGAATTCCGCGATGGCGGGTGCGATGTAGCTGCGCCCGAATCCCAGCGGCGCATTGACCTTGAGCAGACCGCGCGGGGCAGCCTGACGGCTGGCGATCAGCGCGTCCAGGTCGTCGATCTCGCCCAGGATGCGGCGGGCGTTCTCAAGGTAGACCTCGCCCTCGGCGGTAAGACTGAGGCGCCGCGTGCTGCGGTTGAAGAGCCGCACGCCCAGCCGCGCCTCGATCTGCGCCAGCCGCTTGCTGACTGCGGCAGGGGTGACGTCAAGCTCGCGCGCCGCGGCTGACATGCCGCCCGCGCGCGCAAGCTCAACGACAAGGAGCAGTTCGCCGGAATGCCCCATCTGCGTGGACCGGCCGCTCAGTCGCGGAAGTTCTCGAACTGCAGCGGCAGCTCGACGTCGGTCTTTTTCAGCAATGCAATGGCGGTCTGCAGGTCGTCGCGCTTCTTGCCCGAGATGCGCAGCTTGTCGCCGTTGATCTGCGATTCGACCTTGAGCTTGGCGTTCTTGATGGCGGCGATGAGCTTCTTGGCAACGGGCTGTTCGATGCCCTGCTTGATGGTGACCTTCTGGCGGGCGCCGCCCAGGTTTTCGAGCGGGTCGGCAACGTCCAGGCAGCGCACGTCGATGCCGCGGGCGGACAGGCGGCCGCGCAGGATGTCCAGCATCTGCTTGAGCTGGAACGCGCTGGAAGCGACCTGGGTCACGACATAGCCCTCGAGTTCGAACTTGGCTTCGGTGCCTTTGAAGTCGAAGCGCGTTGACAGTTCGCGGTTGGCTTGGTCGACGGCGTTGGTCAGTTCGTGTTTGTCGACTTCGGAGACGACGTCAAAAGTAGGCATGACACGGGGTCCTGTGAAAATTGGCGGGAAGGTGCAATGCCCGCCATTTTACCGGCCCCGCGTCCGGCGTCACGCCGTCATGTCGTGACCACCAGCAGGCGCTCGGGCTGCAAGGGATGCGGCATCACATGGGCGTCGATGCCGTAGGCCAGGAACAGGTTCTTCGGCGTCAGCACCTCGGCCGGCGTGCCCGACGCGATGGCCCGGCCGCCGCACAGCAGGAGCAAGCGGTCGCACCAGCGCGCCGCCAGGTTCATGTCGTGCAGGATCACCAGTACGCCGGTATCGCCGTCGTGGGCCAGGCCCGCCGCGACGCGCAAGAGGTCGCCTTGGTGCTTGGGGTCCAGACTGGCGGTGGGCTCGTCCAGCAGCAGATAGCGCGGTTCCCCCTGCGCGCGTGCCGCCTTGCACTGCACCAGCACCCGCGCGAACTGCACCCGCTGCTGCTCGCCGCCGGACAGTTCGGGATAGCGGCGCGCATTCAGATGCGACACGTCGGCCCAGCCCAGCGCCTGGTCAACCAGCGCGTCCACCTGCGCGGGCGACAGTTCGGGAAACGGATACGCCCCCATCGCCACCACATCCCGCACGTCCAGATCGAAACTGAGCCCGGGCTTTTGCGGCAGCACGGCGCGCAGGCGGGCTTGCTGCCGGTGCGCCAGCCGCTGCACGTCGGCATCGCCCAGCCGGACCGTGC
>DMTA01000439.1:0-163 GCA_003454835.1 Achromobacter sp.
GTGCATCGCATCGAGCTTGCCATCGAACGTGGTGGCGAAGCGTGCGTCCGGGGCCTGCAGCGGGTAGATGCGCGGCTCGCCGTTCACCCGTACCAGCTGGTCGCCGACGTCCAGCGCTTCGATGCGGCTGAAGCCGCCGGTGGTGTTGAGGAACTGGGTCGGC
>DMTA01000439.1:492-2941 GCA_003454835.1 Achromobacter sp.
AGGTCCAGGCTGATGGTCTGCTGCTTGACCCCGCCGCTGACCCAGAACGTATCGCTCTTGCCGTCGATCATGCGGTCCTGCAGCGCGGTGGCCGTATCGGCGATCACCGACGGCATCAGCGCCGAGTCGTCCTGCGGCGGCAGGCCCTGCAGGGTCAGCTTGTCGAAGCACACGGTGCCGCGGCCACCGACCTTGCTGTAGATGGTGAACTCGACCGCGGCGCTGCGCGCCATCTCCTTTTCGGCCGACGGGCCCCAGGCCTTGTCGATCTGCCGGCGGCGGTATTCCACCGGCGTCCAGGCCTTGTTGAAGCTGTAGCCGGGGCGGTTGACCCACCAGACGTTGTCGCCGCTGGCATCGATCAGCTTGAACTGCAGGCCGTTGCGCGGGGAATCACCGCGCAGCTGGAACCCGAACCGGTAATTGGCCGGGTACTCGATGTTCAGCGCGCGGCGGATGCCCACATAGCCGGAAACCTTGTGGAAGTCGTAATCAAGGCACAGCGCGCGGCCGCCGCCGGCGCCGCTGACCGGCCGCAGCGAACCGCTGACCTGGTCGGACAGCACCAGCTTCCATGCGCTGATGTCGTCGAAGTCATCCAGCACCTTGGGCGCCGGCAGCGCCGGTGGTGCGGCGATCGCCAGGGAGGTCCACAACAGGCCCAATCCAACGGCGATCGCTCGCTTCATCCCTTGACGCTCCCCAGCAACAGACCTTGGATGTAGTACCGCTGCAGGACCAGGAACAGGGCCAGCACCGGAACCACGGTGACCACCGCGCCGGCCATCATCATTTCCACGTCCATGATGTGCTCGCGCGAGAGGGTGGCCAGCGCCACCGGCAAAGTGTAGTGCTCCTGGTCGGTCAAGACGATCAGCGGCCACATGAAATCGTTCCACGCGCCCATGAAAGTAAAGATCGCCAGGGTCACCAGCACCGGCTTGAGCATCGGCAGCACGATCTGGAAGAAGATGCGCAGCTCCCCTGCCCCGTCGATGCGGGCCGCTTCCAGCAGCTCGTCCGGGATGGAACGGGCGTACTGGCGCACCAGGAAGATGCCGAACACGCTGGCCAGCGCCGGCACGATCACGCCGCCGAAGCTGTTGACCAGGCCCAGCTGCTTCATCAGCAGGAACAGCGGCAGCATCGCCACCTGCGCCGGGATCACCAGCGCGGCCATCAGCACCTGGAACAGGCGTTCACGGCCGACGAAGTTCAGCTTGGCGAAGGCATAGCCGGCCATGGTGTTGAGCAGCAGCGAACCGAAGGTGATCGCCACCGACACCAGCAGGCTGTTGGCGAAGTTGCCGCCCATGCCGGTGCGCGCGAACAGCTCGGTGTAGTTGTGGGTGGTGACGTGCGANNGCCAGGCTGACCAGGGCCAGCACCAGCAACGCGCCATTGATCATCCACGGGTGCCAGCGCGACTGGCCGATCTCACGACTCATACCAACTGCCTCTTGCGGCCGAAACGCAGCATCACGGTGGTCACCGCCAGGATGATCAGGAACAGCAGGAACGCCACGGCAGAGGCGCGTCCCAGGTTCCACCACTTGAAGCCTTCCTCGAACATGAAATACAGCACGCTGACGGTGCTCTGCAGTGGGTCGCCGCGGGTCATGACGTACGGTTCGGCGAACAGCTGGAAGTAGCCGGACACGGTAATGACGCCGACCACCAGCAGCACCGGGCCGAGCATCGGCAGGGTGATGTGCAGGAACTGCTTCCAGCGCGAGGCGCCGTCGATGCGCGCGGCCTCGTACAGGTCATGCGGGATGGCCTGCAGGCCGGCCAGGAAGATCACCATGTTGTAGCCGAAGTTCTTCCACACGGCGAACAGCATGATGGTGGGCATCGCCCAGTTGGGGTCGCCCAGCCAGTCGATCGGGCTGATGCCGATGTGGCCCAGGCCGTAGTTCACCAGGCCATAGCTGGTATGGAACAGGTAGCGCCAGATCACCGCCACCGCNNTACGTGGTGTTCCACAGCGACTTCCAGAACATCGGCGTCTGCAGCAGGTCGATGTAGTTGCCCAGCCCGACGAAGCGCAGGTTGGCGCCGTCAGCCAGCGCGTACAGGTCGAAGTCGGTCACGCTCAGGGCGAGCGCCGAGGCGACCGGCAGGCCGAAGAACACGCCCAGCACGATCAGCGAGGGGCCGGCGAAGATCCAGCCGGCGAGGGACGAACGTTTCATTGCGGGCTCCCGGCCGCGACTGCACTGGTCGAGCCCGAAGGGGCATCGCTGCGCTGCAGGCGTTGTTGTTCATGCATCCAGCGGCGCTTGGCCAGCACCTTGTCCACGCGCTGGTCCAGCTCTTCCACGGCCTTGTCCTGCGGCATGCCGCCACGCACCACCTTTTCGGTGACGATGCGCATTTCCTGCACGATGCGCTCCCATTCGAGCACCTTCGGCGTCGGCTTGACGCGCTCCAGCTGGTCACGGAACGC
>DMTA01000386.1 GCA_003454835.1 Achromobacter sp.
CCTCGGCGCGTGCCGCGCGCACGCCCAGCGCACCGGGCACGGCGGGCAGCAGATCGGTCTTGGTCAGCACGATGCGATGCGCCGCGCCGAACTGCGCCATGGCCTCATCCATCTCGGCCAGCGCATCGGGATCGCGCGCGCAATCGTCGGTGCAGACCACCGTCAGCCGCAGGCCACGGCTTGCCAGCTCGGGATCCGCCAGCGACGCGATGATCGGGCCCGGCCGAGACAGCCCGCTGCATTCCAGGATGACGCGTTGCAACGGGCCTGCGCCTTCGGGCCGGGGCGCGTCCAGCAGCGCGCTCAGCGTGTAGACCAGATCGCTTCGCAGCGAGCAGCACACGCAGCCATTGGCCATCAAGGTCATCGGCACGTTGTCGCTCTCATTGGCCACGATGGCCCCGTCCACGCCGACCTCGCCGGCCTCGTTGACGATCACGCCGGTGTCACGCGATTCCGGATCGCGCAGGTAGTCCACCAGCAGCGTGGTTTTGCCGCTGCCCAGAAACCCGCACAACAGGAACAGGTCGATGGCCATCAGGGTGCGTCCTCGCCCATGTCGCACGGCGATCCCGACGGCGCGCCGCCGGTCGGCGGACGCTCGCCATCCGGATCGTCGGCCCAGCTATCCCGGACCATCGCGCGCACGTCCGCCAGCAGCTCGGCGGTGTCGTACACGACGCCCGACTTGATGGTGGTCTGCAGGCAGCGCTGCCATTCGACCTTGGCGGTATCGTCGTTCAGGCGCATGGCGCCGGTGCCGAACAGCAGCTTGAAGTCGGTCAGCGGATTCTGGTCGTGGATCAGCAGGTCGGCGCGCTTTTGCACGTCGATGGAGCCGGTGTCGTCATCGATGCCCAGCAGCGCCGCGCTATGCGACGTGGCCGCGCGCAGGACCTCGATGGGATGAAAGCCCGCCTCCTGCAGCAGCTCAAGCTCACGGACGAAGCCGAAGCCGTAGATCTGGTAGATGAAGCCCGAATCGCTGCCCGCGCAGACGCGCCCGCCCAGGTTCTTGTATTCGTTGATGAACTGCATCCACAGCCGGTAGTTCTGCTTCCACTCGATCTCGTTGGTGGTGCTCCAGCGATACCAGTAAGCGCCGTGGCCGCCGCGCTGCGGCTGGAAGTAGCGCCACACGGCCTTCCACGTGTATTCGTCGTGCCAGTCCGCCCGGCGCGCACGCATCAGGTCGCGGTTGGCGTCGTAGATGTTGAAAGTGGGCACGAAGGTGTGGCCCAGTTCCAGGAATTCGTCCATGACCTGCCGCCACTTGGCCGACCCCGGCTGCGCGGCCTGCATGAAGGTCTGGCCGGCCATCGCAAAGCGGTAATACTCGTCGCTGTAGTTGTAGTCCGTCGGAAACGACTGCACGACACGGTCTTCGAAAAGCGCCTCGGGCAGGCCGTAATAGTGTTCGGAACTGGTCAGCCCCCAGCGCGCGGACTTCATGGCATTCACACGCGTCACCGCCATCTGCGCGTGATGACAACCCGAGCGCAGGCCCACCTTGGCAGCCTCGTCCAGCGCCGCTTCCATGATGGCGGGCGGCGCGCCAAAGAACTTGATGCCGTCTGCACCGCGCGCAGCCAGCTTGCGCACCCACTCGCGGCCCTGTTCCGGCGTGTGGATGGTCTTGACGCGATCGTTCACCGCCGGGAACACGGAATGCACGATCATGCGCGGCGCGGCGATCTGGTTCGCCGCGGAGAGCTCACGCTGCTCCATCGTCCAGCCCAGGCCGCCCATCGCGCCCATCTCGCGCACGGTGGTGACACCATGCGCCAGCCACAGTTTGTAGATGTAATCGGCCGGCGGCACGATGCCGCTCATGGCGTGATACGGCGTGCCGATGTGCGCGTGCGCGTCCACAAAGCCCGGCGTGACGAACTTGCCGTGGCAGTCGATCTCGTGGTCGCCCGGACCGGGCCGGCGCTTCGGGTCGATGGCCTTGTGAGGCGTGCCCACATTGACCAGCGCGGTGATGCGATCGTTCTCGATCACGATATCCACCGGCCCCCACGGCGGCGCACCCGTGCCGTCGATGATCGTGGCGCCGCGCAGGATCAGCCGCGGAAACGGCCCGAGGCCCCGATCACGCGGCGCAGGCGCCGAGGGCGGATGCCAGCCTTTGGCCGCATTGACGTCGCGTGATTCTTCGCCGACTTCCGATTGCGAAAACGTGGGATCGCTCATGGCCCCTAGACTCCCAGCTCGTTGTGTTCGATGACGCCGCCCTTCATGATCAGGCCGATGTGCTCGCCCTGCCCCAGCAGGCACGACAGGTCGCGGTACGGATTGCCTTCCACCAGCAGCACGTCCGCCAGCGCGCCTTCCTGGATGCGGCCCAGCTGGCCCACCTGATTCAGCACTTCGGCCGCGGTCGTGGTGGCGCATTGAATGACTTCCTGCGCGGACAGCACCTCGCGCCGGATGCGGAACTCGTCGCTTTGCAGACGCTGCGACGGCCCCAGCAGGTCGGACCCGTAGCCGATCTTCACGCCCGCCTTCTTGTAGATCTCAAGTGAATGCAGGCCGGCGGTGCGCACCGTCGCGATCTTGGCGACGGAGTCCGCAGGCAGGCCGTAATCGGCGCCTTCGTTGGCAAGCGCCTCGTAGGTCACCAGTGTGGGCACCACGAACGCGCCCTTCTCGGCCATGAAGCGCGCGACGCGTTCGTCGACCAGGTTGCCGTGCTCGATGGTGCGAACGCCGTTGCGGATGGCGCGCTCGATCGCGTCGGCGGTATAGGAATGCGCCATCACGTAGGTCTGGCGGCTGGCCGCCTCGTCGACGATGACGCGAATCTCTTCTTCCGAATAACCAAAGGATGCGATGGGATCGGTGGGCGACGCCACGCCACCCGAGGCCATCATCTTGATCTGGTCCGCGCCCATCTGCAGTTCCTGGCGCACGGCCTTGCGCACGTCGTCGATGCCGTCCGCCACACGGCCGATATCGCCCGCACGGAAGCAGCAGCCGCAAAAGCTCATGGGACGCAGGTGATCGGAGCGCGGACGCGGATCGCCGTGGCCGCCCGTCTGGCTGATGGCGCGGCCCGAAATGAACAGGCGCGGTCCCTTGACCGTGCCTTCGTTGACCGCGCACTTCAGGCCCCAGCCCGCGCCGCCCGCGTCGCGCACGGTGGTGAAGCCCCGGCGCAGCATGGCGGCCATGATGGGCACCGCGCGCATCATCACCAGCGCGTCCGGCAGGACGCCCTGCGTGCTCAGGTTCAACTGCGTGGCCAGCACGTGTACGTGCAGGTCGATCAGACCCGGCATCAGCGTGCGGCCCCCGGCGTCGATCACGCGCGCCGAGGACGCGCTGATCGGCTTGTCCGACACTTCCTTGATGACGCCATCCTCGACCAGCACGTGGTGCCCCTCCAGCAGGTCGGACTGCAGGGGATCGAGCAGGTTCGCATTCTTGAACAGCACAGCAGACATGAGAATTTCCTTATCGGGGTATCCAGGTCAGGACGCCATCGTCTTGATATAGCGCCGGTGAATCAGCCAGTTCGAAAAGAGGGCAATAACAAGCGTGCCGCAAACCAGGATGACCGCCAGCGCCGCGCCGAACGGCCAGTTCGAGGCCTTGGTGATCTGGTCGTATAGCGCCGGCGCCATCATGGTCAGCCCGGAACCGCCCAGCAGCACCGGCGTGGCGTACGCATTCATGCACAGAATGAACACCAGCATCGTGCCCGCCGCCACGCCGGGCGCGGCGATCGGCAGCACGATGCGGCGGAAGGTGGTGAAGAAGCTGGCGCCCACGTTGCGCGCGGCCTCCTCCACCGACAGGTCCATGCCTTCCAGCACGCTTTGCAGCGTCAGGATCAGATACGGCATGACCACCGCCGTGGTGCCGATCACCACCGCCGTCGGCGTGTACATCAGCGTCAGCGGCTTGTCGATGATGCCCAGCCCCTGCAACACGGCGTTGACCACGCCCGCGTTGCCCAACGCCACCATCCAGCCGGCCGCGCGCACCACGTTGCCCACCATCAGCGGAAACACCAGCAGGATCACGAACAGGCTCTTGTAGCGGCTTTGCGTGCGCGCCAGGAAATACGCCACTGGAAAGCCCAGCACCAGCGCCAGCACCGTGCACAGCGCCGCGATGCCCAGCGTGGTGAAGAAGATGTCGCGGTAGTACGGGTCGCTAAAGAACTTGGCGTAGTTCTCGAACGTGAAGGCGGTCTGCATCATCTCGACCGGATCGAAATGATTGAAGCTGTAGCGCGCCAGCTGAAGGATGGGGATCATGATGATCACCAGCACCACCAGCGAGGCCGGGAAGGCCAGCCCCGGGCCCAGCCAGCGGCTGGGACGTCCGTCCTGCGTTGCGGTCGTCATCGCGCCTCCTATTGCGTGAAGGCGACGCAGTCGTCGGGTTCGAAGCACGCATACACGCGCTCGCCAGCGGCGGGCGGCGCGGCGCGCGTGCCGGCATTGACGATCTGGCTGATCATGCGGTCGCCGCCATCGAGCTGCACCCGCACCTCCAGCACTGATCCCAGGTACAAGGACGACTCGATGACGCCGGGCAAGGCATTGCCCCCCGAGGGCTGCGCTTGCAGGCGCACGCGCTCCGGCCGCACACCCACATGCGTGGCGTTGCCGCCGCCCGGCGCGGCGATGCGCTGGCCGGCCTTGGTTTCGAATTGGTCGTCGGCCTGGCCGCGTCCCGTGAAGACATTCATCTTGCCCAGGAAGTCCGCCACGAACAGATTGGCGGGCCGCTCGTACAGCGTGTCGGGCGCGCCCACCTGCTGCACGATGCCGTCATGCATGATGGCCATGCGGTCCGCGATCGCCAGCGCCTCTTCCTGATCGTGCGTCACGAACACCGTGGTCAGACCCAGACGCCGCTGCAATGCGCGGATTTCCTCGCGCACTTCCAGGCGCAGTTTGGCGTCCAGATTGGACAACGGTTCATCCAGCAGGAACACCTTGGGTTCGATCGCCAGTGCCCGCGCAATCGCCACGCGCTGCNNCGCTGCTGCTGGCCGCCGGACAACTGGCGCGGATAGCGCTCGCGCAGTTCTGTCATGCGCACCATGTCCAGCACGCGCCGGATCTTCGCGTCGCGATCGGCCTTGGGCACCTTGTGCATTTCCAGGCCGAACGCCACGTTCTCAGCCACCGTCATGTGCGGAAAGAGCGCGTAGCGCTGAAACACCATGCCCGTGTCGCGCTTGTGCACCGGCAGCCGCGTGACGTCGGTTTCGCCGATGCGGATGCGCCCGGCCGTGGGCGTGATGAAGCCGGCAATCATGCGCAGCGTGGTCGTCTTGCCGCAGCCGCTAGGACCCAGAAAGGTGACCAGTTCGCCTTCGGCAATCTCCAGGGAAAAATCCGACACTGCGACCGCCGCGCCGAACTGCTTGCGGATGTTTTCGATTGAGACCTTCGCCATTTCTTACACCACCTGACTGAGTTTCACATAGCGGTCGGTCACAAGCATGATGATGCCCAACAGCAGGATTTGCACCGAGGCGACCGACGCGATGGTCGGGTCCAGGTTGAATTCGAGGTACTGCATGATCGCGATCGGCAGCGTGGTGCGCCCCGGGCCGACCAGCGACAAGGACAGCTCCAGGTTCTCGAATGACACGACAAAGCTGAACAGCGCCGCGGCGACGATGGACGGCCGCAGCATCGGCAGCGTCACGCGCATGAAGGCCTTGGGAGCACTGGCGCCCAGGTTTCGCGCGGCTTCCTCGATGGAGCCGTCCAGCCCGGCCATGCCCGCGGTGACAAGCCGCACGGTCCACGGGATGGTGAGACACACGTGCGCGATGACGAGGCCGCCAAACGTGCCGACGAGGTCCTGGTCCAACACGTTTTCAGCGCGAAGGTAGAAGAGATAGACGGCCACGCCCGCGACGATGCCGGGGATCAGCAGCGGCGACAGCAGCAGCGTGTTGACGCCCTTGCTGCCACTGAAGCGGTAGCGCGCAATCGCGACCGCCGCCAGCACGCCCATCGTCACGCCGATGAATGCGGCCACCAGCGACACTTGCAGGCTGAAGATGAAGCCGTTGGCGAACGCGGGGTTTTCCCAAGCCTTGACGTACCACGAGAGCGTGTAGCCCGATGGCGGGAAATAGAGGATGGCGTCCTTGAAGAAGCTCAGCCAGACCACCAGCACGATGGGGCTGAGCATGAACGCATACATGAGAACCACGAAAACGCGGTGCAGCCACGTGGCCCACGGGATCACGCGCAATGGCTTTTCCCGCGAGGCTGCGACGGCTGAGTCCAAAGGAGGCGCACTATGCAAATCCGGTTCCTTTCAGCAACTGCCGGCTTGGTTTGAAACTCCTCCGAAGACTCTGCGGTCTCTACGGTTAACCAAAGCATATCGGCCGGTTGCTGCCCGGCTCAACTAGGGATAACCCACGAGGCGCCAAAACTCGCGGGTTATCCCTGCGGTAGCCCTAATCACGGTGCAACCCACTGCGGCGCAAGGCCGCCGCAGGTGCAACCGGTCACACGGCGCGCTGCTACCCGGCCGCTTGCAAGCCGCACACCGCTTGCAGTACGGCTACTCGGCTCTGGCCCAGCACCATGCCTTGCCAATCGGGCTGGCCACAATAGAACGCATCGCGCGTGGCCTGCAGGATGTCCTGTTGCAGGGCATCGCCGGCGTCGGGATGCGCGCGCAGCCAATTACGGCCCCGCAACGCATGCACCACGTCTTCCCACGGCTTGGTGCCGAACTCCAGCGCCATCAACGTGGGTTCCGATTTGGGGCAGGCGTCGTAGATGAGGCCGGCGAGATGGCCGGTGATGTCGACCGAGGCCGAGCTGCCCTGATACGGCACCGCGATATCGCTGCCCCACCACTGCCGGGCGCGCGCCACTTCCGCGTCGTCGCGCCGGCCGGCGTAGATCTTCTCGCCGTGGCCGCGCGGCCCCAGGCCCGTGTGCACGTCGATCCAGCCGATGTATGCGTGGCGGCTGGCGTGCGTGCGCAGAATGTCGCGCAGCGTCAGCAGCGACGGCGAGTGGCGCGCACCGCCATAAAACAGGCCATCCGGATGCGTGTACTGGCCGCGCGACACCGCCTGCGTCGTGGCGGCCAGGCCGTGCGTGTCGATATGGCGGGCGATGGCCTGGCGGTTCTGTTCGGTGGGCGGCCATTGCTGCGGCAACAGCAGTTCATGGATCTCGCCATAGCCGGGGTTCTGCGGCACAGGCCGGCCATCGAAGGGCTGCGCATTGCGGTTCAGGTCGACGTTGCCCTCGTCCGTGCGCGCAATCCACGAAAAGCCGTACGGATTCACGGCATGCACCAGCAGCAGCGCCACCCCTGCCTGCCGGGCGCGTTCCAGCATCGGCGCATCATCCAGCAGCGCAAGCTGGCAACCCGAACCGCAAAAGCCTTCCACGCCGTGCGTGGCCGACGTCACGATCAAGAGCCGTTGCGCGCCGGCGTCGCCGATCAACGCCACGTCGGTGGCCAGCGGCTCGCCCTGGCTGCCCACGGCATCGATGCCGTACGACGCAACCTGCGTGGCCCGCGGCGCGGCGGCCGCCAAGAAGCGTTCGCGCGCGTGGGCATAGCTGCTGGAAAAGTAGCGTTCAACGGATTGCATGTCAGGGCTCCTGGCCGTCGATGTCATGGCCGGTGCGGTCCTGAATCCAGAACAGCACCACGGTGGAAAGCGTCACGGTGACCATCAGGTACCACGCGGGCGCCATCGGATTGCCGGTCACATGCAGCAGCCACGTCACGAAGAACTGCGCAAAGCCGCCAAAGACCGAGATGCCCAGACCGTACACCACGGACATGCCCGTTGTGCGCACGGCCTTCGGAAACAGCTCGGGCAGCATAGTGATCACGGGCGCGGTCTGCAGCGCCAGCAGCACGGCCAGCAAGGCGATAACCGTCATCAGCCGCGCGGTGCTGGGCGCCGACACCAGCCATTGAAAGCACGGCAGCAGCGCGCAGATCGTCACGGCGCGCGACCAGAAGATCACCCGCTTGCGCCCCACCCGGTCTGCCAGCATGCCGACGAACGGCGCCAGCGCAAACCCGATCGCGCCCAGCACGACGCTGGCGAACAGCGTGGACGTGGCGGGCAGGCCGAGTTCCTTGGTGGCGTAAGCCGGCATGTAAAAGCCGATGATCTGCGCGCACACCATGCCGCCGATGACGAGCAGGATGCCCTTGATGATCGTGAGCTTGTACTCGGCAAAGACGCGGCGCAGCGGCTGGTGGCCGGCGGCTGCCGTTCTTGCGCCCGCGGCAGGCGCGGGTTCCAGCGTTTCTTCCAGGTTGCGGCGGATGTAGGCGCCCACCGGCACCGTCAGGATGCCGATGACGAACGGCACCCGCCAGCCCCACGCCTGCATTTCCTCCTTGGTCAACGCTGCGGTCAGAATCGCCACGGTCAGCGCCCCCAGCATCACGCCAAGCGACTGACTGCCGAACTGCCAGCTTGAATAGAAGCCGCGCTTGCCGGGCGGGGCGTGTTCCACCAGCAGCGTGGTCGAGGCGCCGACCTCGCCGCCCGCCGCAAAGCCCTGGATCAGCCGCGCCAGCACCATCAGCACGGGTCCAACCACGCCCATCTGCGCATGGGTCGGCGCTACGGCGATGAGCGCACAGCCCAGGCCCATCAGCCACAGCGTCAGCGTCATGGCCGCACGGCGGCCATGCCTGTCCGCGTACGAGCCGATCAGCATGCCGCCCACGGGCCGCATCAGAAAGCCCACGCCGAAGGTGGCGGTGGTCAGCAGCAACTGGCCGTAGCCGGACGCCGCGGGAAAGAACAGCGGCCCGATCACCAGCATCAGGAAGGTGAAGACGGTGAAGTCGAAGAACTCGAGCGCGTTGCCGATGGTGGTGCCGGCAATGACGCGGCGGCGCATCGACGGCGTGTACAACCCCGGGCCGCCGGCTGCGGCGATGGCAATAGACATTGTTTTCCCCTTGATGTCCGGTGCGGGGCCGCCGGTCCGTGCGTCCGGATCGCCGTGCATGCCCCTCCGCCGTGAATATACGGATGGCACACGATAAGCAAAAGACAGTATTTTTGTTGCCCTGAGCACTTTTGCTTATAGCCCTGCCCGCCCACCGGAACGACTTGCCCATGAACCTGCGCCAACTCCGCGCCTTTGTGCTGATCGCCGAACATCGCAGCATCCGCGCCGCGGCGCGCGCCCTCTTCGTCACCCAACCCGCAGCCACCCGCAGCCTGCGAGAGCTGGAACAAAGCGTGGGCGCGGAGCTGGTGCGCCGCAGCGTCAAGGGGGTGGAACTCACCACGTACGGCGAGGCGCTGTACAAGCGCGCCGTGCTGATCCTGCAGGAAGCGCGCCGCGCGCAAGAGGAGATCGGCCAGATGCGCGACGGCGAAGGCGGCACGCTGAACCTGGCCATCAGCTCCGCGGCGCTGACGGTGCTGCCCGCCGCGCTGG
>DMTA01000384.1 GCA_003454835.1 Achromobacter sp.
CGCGCGCTCGACGCCGGCCTGATTTTGCTAAGCTGCGGTGTATACGGAAACGTCCTGCGCTTCCTGTATCCCTTGACCATTCCCGACGCCCAGTTCGCACGCGCGCTGGACATCCTGTCCGAGGCGCTTGCCGCTTGAGGCAAAGACCCTGAATAACCGGTTATTCGGCTGGGAACAACGATTGCGGGCGTAGCAGGCAGGCGGCTTGATGAACAGGCCGCACGCCTGCCACGCCCGCAATCGCTTGGCCCGCCGCACCCATCAAGGAGACTTCCAACATGACAGCACTGTCCCATCCCCTCGCCCGTCCCGACCTGCTGCGCGACGCCTGCTACATCGACGGCAAGTGGGTCGGCGCCGGCGAAGGCGCATCGATTCCCGTCGACAATCCGTCCACCGGCAAGACCATCGTGTCGGTGCCCAAGCTGGGCCGCAAGGAAACCGAGCAGGCCATCGCCAGCGCCCAGGCCGCGCTGCCCGCGTGGGCCGCCAAGACGGGCAAGGAACGCGCCGCGATCCTGCTGAAGTGGGCGCAGCTGATGATGCAGCACCAGAAAGACCTGGCCGCCATCATGACGTCCGAACAGGGCAAGCCGGTCACCGAAGCCGCAGGCGAAATCGCCTACGCCGCGTCGTTCCTGGAATGGTTTGCCGAAGAAGCCAAGCGCATCGACGGCGACATCCTGCAAAGCCCCAAGGCCGGCCAGCGCCTGATGGCGCTCAAGCAGCCCATCGGTGTCACCGCCGCGATCACGCCCTGGAACTTCCCCGCCGCGATGATCACCCGCAAGGTCGGCCCGGCCCTGGCCGCCGGCTGCACCATGGTCGTCAAGCCCGCCCAGCAGACGCCGCTGACCGCGCTGGCGCTGGCCGTACTGGCCGAAGAAGCCGGCGTGCCGGCCGGCGTGTTCCACGTCATCACCGGCAGCTCGCGCGACATCGGCGCCGCCCTGTGCGAAAGCGACGTGGTGCGCAAGCTGAGCTTCACCGGATCCACCGAAGTCGGCCGCACGCTGATGGAGCAATGCGCGCCCACCATCAAGAAGCTCTCGCTCGAACTGGGCGGCAACGCGCCTTTCATCGTGTTCGACGACGCCGACCTGGACCGCGCGGTCGACGGCATTCTGGCCTCGAAATACCGCAACGCCGGCCAGACCTGCGTGTGCGCCAACCGCATCTATGTGCAGGCCGGCGTGTACGAGGAAGTCGCCAAGCGCCTGGTCGCCAAGGTCAACGCCATGAAGGTCGGCGACGGCTTTGAAGACGGCGTGACGCAAGGTCCGCTGATCGACAAGAACGCCATCGAAAAGGTGCAGGAGCACATTGCCGACGCCACGGCCCACGGCGCCAAGGTCATCGCCGGCGGCAAGCCCCACGCGAAGGGCGGCACGTTCTTCGAACCGACCGTCGTGCGCGACGTGACGCAGTCGATGCGCTTTGCCAGCGAAGAAACCTTCGGCCCGGTCGCGCCGCTGTTCCGCTTCGAATCGGAAGATGAAGTCGTCGGCATGGCCAACGACACCATCTTCGGCCTGGCCGCGTACTTCTTCACGCGCGACTACGCCCGCATCTGGCGCGTGTCCGAAGCGCTGGAATACGGCATCGTCGGCATCAACACCGGCCTCATCTCCAACGAAGTCGGCCCCTTCGGCGGCGTCAAGCAATCCGGCCTTGGCCGCGAAGGCTCCAAGTACGGCATCGAAGAGTACCTGGAGATCAAGTACCTCTGCGTCGATCTGGGCGCATGAAGTCCGGCGCGCGCGGCGTCCTGCCGCGCGCGCCTGTCGTCCGCGTGGCCGATGTATGCGCCACGTTCACTCGGATACCATCCAGGCATGTTAGATTTGCGCGTTCCCTGGACGAGTCCGTATGAGCAGAACCTTCACCCTTGAGGACACCCGCAAGCTGGCGGCCATCCTGGCGGAAACCGCGCAGACCGAGGTCATGCCGCGGTTTCGCAACTTGCCGGAAGGCGCGGTGCGGGGAAAAAGCTCGCCACGCGATCTGGTCACGGACGCCGACGAAGCCGCCGAACGCCTGATCGCCGCACGCCTGTCCAAGCTGCATCCCGGCGCCGTGCTGATCGGCGAGGAAGCCTCCGCGCGCAATCCTGCCCTGCTGAACATGCTGGTCGATGCCGACCTCGCCTTCCTGATCGATCCCATCGACGGCACGCGCAACTACGTGGCGGGCCTGCCCTTGTTCGGCATGATGATCGCGGCCTGCCATCGCGGCGACGTGATCGCAGGCGTGATCTACGACCCGGTCAGCCGAGACAGCGCGCTGGCCGTGCGCGGCGAAGGCGCGTGGCTCGAATTTGAAAACGGCAAGCGGCTGCCGCTATCCGTCGCCAGCCCAGCGCCCCCTGAGGACATGGACGGCCTGATTTCCACCGGCGCCCTGCCCGAGCCGCTGCGCACCACCGTCAACGGCAACCTGTCCCGCCTGGGCAGCACGGCCTCGCTGCGCTGCGCCGCGCACGAATACCGCATGATCGCCGCCGGCAATTGCCACGTGGCGCTGTACAACCAGTTGACGGCGTGGGACCACGCCGCCGGCTGGTTGCTGCATCGGGAAGCGGGCGGCTACGCGGCGCATTTCGATGGATCGCCCTACAAGCCCACGCACCGCACCGGCGGCCTGCTCTATGCACCCGACGCGGGAAGCTGGCATGCGGCGCGCAAGGCGCTGCTCGGGGACGCATTGGAAGGCATCGAGACTTGACAACGTGGGCCGGGACCACCCCAAAAAACTGGGGTTATCCCTAGGAGTTATCCCCAGTTCCTGTGGACAACCCTATGGACAGGTCTGTAACAGGCCGAAAAAATCGTTGTCGGGCAAGCACTTGCTTAGACCGGTCAAAAACCGGCCGACTCCGCTTCTTTCTAAAGCGCTTCCAGCGCCGGCGCGCAGGGTTGTTCCACTTTCAGAGTCAACAGGCTGTCGGCGCGGGTGCGTCCCAGGTTGATGGCGGCGATCGGCAGACCGGCGCGCGAGGCGGCCGTCACGAAGCGATAGCCCGAATACACCATCAGGGACGAGCCCACCACCAGCACGGCGTCTGCGCTCTCAAGGCCGGCATTGGCCCGTTCCACGCGCTCGCGCGGAACGGTTTCGCCGAAGAACACCACGTCGGGCTTGACGATGCCGCCGCAGCGCGGACACGGCGGCACCGCGAATCGCGAAAAATCGTGGCCGTCCAGATCGGCGTCGCCGTCGGGCGCATCGCTGGCTTCGAGCTGCATCCAGTCCGGATTGAGCGCGTGCAATTTTTCCTGCCAACCGTGGCGATCGCCGCGCCAGTCGCAGTTCATGCAGCGCACGGCATCCAGCCGTCCGTGCAGGTCCACGACATCGCGGGTGCCGGCGGCCTCGTGCAGGCCGTCCACGTTCTGCGTCACCAGGATGGCGACGTGGCCGCGATCCTGCAGGCGCGCCAGCGCAAGATGCGACGCATTGGGTTTGACGTGACCAAAGCGGCGCCAGCCCACCATGCTGCGCGCCCAGTAGCGCGCCCGCGAAAGCTCGGCGCCCATGAAGGTTTGCAGCGTCATCGGCGGCTGACGCTTCCATTCGCCTTCGGTGTCGCGGTAGTCGGGGATGCCGGAATCGGTGCTGACCCCCGCCCCGGTCAGGACAAAGAGCCGCGGATGGCGGTCGACGAAGCCGCGCAGCGCGGCCAGCTCCGGAAGTGCTGTATCCAATGCTTGCTCCTGTGTCCTGCAACCGCGCGGCGATCCTGCCGCGCGGCCCGCGGCGTTCAGCCGCCCAGCCCGCAATCGGGCATGTCGCTGACCAGGCTGGCCTGCGTCACGTTGCTGCCCGGCGGCACGCTGCGCGTGAGCCAGACGTTGCCGCCGATGGTCGAGCCCTTGCCGATGGTGACGCGGCCCAGGATCGTGGCGCCCGCGTAAATCACGACGTCGTCTTCGATCAGGGGATGGCGCGCCAGGCCCTTCTTGAGTTCGCCGTTTTCGCCGGGCGGGAAGCGCTTGGCGCCCAGCGTGACCATCTGGTAGAGCCGCACGCGGTCGCCGATGATGGCGGTTTCGCCGATCACCACGCCCGTGCCGTGGTCGATGAAGAAGCTGCGGCCGATGGTGGCGCCCGGATGGATGTCGATGCCGGTGTCGGCATGGGCGATCTCGGCCACGATGCGCGCCAGCATCGGCACACCCAGGCGGTACAGGACGTTGGCGAGGCGATGGTGAATCATGGCCGCGACGCCCGGATAGCACAGCAGAACCTCGTCCACGTTGTGCGCGGCCGGATCGCCCTGATAGGCGGCCATCACGTCCAGATCGAGCGCGGCACGCACGGCCGGCAGCTCGGCGCCAAAACGGCGCACGATCTCGGTGGCGCGCTGCTGCGTGTCAGCCTGCAGAGCCGGGTCGTGCCGGCCTTCGTATTGCAGTTCCAGACAGACCTGGTGCAAGAGCGCATCGAGCGCGGCGCCGATGGTGTGGCCGACGTAAAAGTCCTCGACCTCTTCGCGCAGGTCGATGGGCCCGAGGCGCATCGGGAACAAAGCGCCACAGAGGTCCTTGATGATCTGGCGCAGGCTTTCCTGCGAAGGGAACTCGCGCAGGCCGGCGTCGTCGCGCAGGCGGCCGCGCGGACCACGCCAAGCGACGCGCGCATCGCGCAGGCCGGACACGATGCCGTCCAGGTTCCAGTGCGCCGTGGGGAAATAGCTGGGGCCGCTCATTGACGGGCTCCGGACAGGGAGCCGGCAGTTTCGGCAGACGGATGGATAACGAACATGGTATTGCCTCGCTGACGGTGCGAAGCCCCCCGCGCAATGCCCCGGGGAATGCTGCTTCGCAATAATTCCGTCAACTGTAACCGCTCCGCCGCATGCGCCGGAAGTCCTCCGACACGGCGTTGGGGTTATGCCGCGGCCGACACCGATTCCGGCTCCGCCTCATACCCTTGCGGGTTGCCCCGCTGCCAGCGCCAGCCGTCCGCGCACATGGACTCCACGTCATGCGTACTGCGCCAGCCCAGCAGCGTCGCCGCCAGGTCGGGGTTGGCCCACATGCGCTCGACGTCGCCCGGGCGCCGCGGCAGGATGCGCAGGGGAATCGTGCAGCCGTTGACTCGTTCAAACGCACGCACCAGTTCCATGACGCTGGTGCCCTGCCCGGTGCCCAGGTTGACCGCCACGAAGCCGGGATGGCTGTCCGCATAGGTCAGCGCCTGCACATGGCCGCGCGCCAGGTCCATGACGTGCAGATAGTCGCGCACGCCGGTGCCATCCGGCGTGTCGTAGTCGTCGCCGAAGACGCCCAGAAACGGCTGGCGCCCCACCGCCACCTGCGTGATGAACGGAAAGAGGTTGTTGGGCAGGTCGCGCGGGCTTTCTCCGATCAGCCCGCTGGGATGCGCGCCAATCGGATTGAAGTAACGCAGCGTGACGGCGCTGAATGCGGGATCCGCCACGCACACGTCGCGCAGCATCTCCTCGACCATCAGCTTGGTGCGGCCGTACGGATTGGCTGGCGCCAGCGGATGGGCCTCGGTGAACGGCAGATACTGCGGTTCGCCATACACCGTGGCCGACGAACTGAAGACCAGCCGCGACACGCCCGTCTCGCGCATGGCGCGCAACAGGACAAGCGACCCCTGCACGTTGTTGTCGTAGTACTTGAGCGGGTCCACCACCGATTCGCCCACGGCCTTGCAGCCCGCCAGATGCAGCACCGACTGCACGGGCGCGCCGCGCGCCGCCGCATCCGCCAACACGGCCGCCACCAGGCCGCGCGAGCGGATGTCGCCTTCGATCAGCGGTATCGGCGTGCCGCACAGTTGTTCAACCCGGCGCACGGCCTCGCGGCTGCCGTTGCTGAGGTTGTCCAGCACGATCGGCCGCAGGCCGGCGGCGATCATCGCCACCAGCGTATGCGTACCGATGTAGCCGGCGCCGCCCGTCACCAACACTTGCGTGTCCGGCATGTCAACGCTCCATCACAGGTGGGCCGTCATGCCTGGCACCCACGCATGGCGGGGACGCGGGGCCTGGGCATGGCTGCGATACCGGTCGATCCAGTACGACGTGGACGCGTCATGCCCCCAGTCGACCACACCCGCCGACACCGGCACCGCCAGCTCGCGCTCGATGCCGCTCGCGAGCCGCTTGCCCAGCTCCACGCCGTACTGGTCGAAGGGATTGATGCCCCAGACCACGCTCTGCACGAACACCTTGTGCTCGTACAGCGCCAGCAGCGCGCCCAGGCCGCGCGGATCGAGCTGTCGCAGGACAATCAGCGTCGACGGCCGTCCGCCCGGATGCACCATGTGCTGCGCCAGCGTCAGCGCGCGCTCCTGGTTATCGATGTGCGCCACATCCAGCAGCGCCTGCTCCAGGCTCTTGCCGCGGAGCAGCGCCTGGCGCTGCGCGAGGCAGTTGGCCAGCAGCATGCGATGCGCATCGGGGCTGTCCGTGTGCCCTTGCAGGCTGGCGATGAAGTCCACCGGCGCGCCTTCCTCGCTTTGATGCAGCCACTGGAAAAAGGTGTGCTGGCCGTCGGTGCCGGGCATGCCCCAGATAATGGGCGCCGTCGGCACACCGACCGCAGCGCCGTCGCCAGCGACCCGCTTGCCCAGCGATTCCATCTCCAACTGCTGCAGATAGGTCACCAGGTGCAGCAGGCGCCCGCTGTAGGCCGCCACATTCAGCGAGTTGAAGCCCAGCACGCTGCAGTTGACCAGGCCGGCCAGCGCCAGTTGCACCGGCGCATTGGACGCAAACGGGGTCTGCAGGAAATGCTGGTCCATCGCCTCGGCGCCCGCGCGCATCCCGATCAGCACGTCCACGCCCACGGTCAGCGCGATCGACAGACCGGCCACCGACCACACAGAATAGCGTCCGCCCACCCAGTCGCACATCTTGAAGACCTGGCTGGACGGCACGCCCAGCGCGCGCGCGGCCGGCGCATTGGCGGTCACGGCCGCCAGATGGTCGGACACGTCGGCCACGCCGCCCTGCTTGAGCCAGGCGATGGCCGCGCGGGCGTTGTGCAGCGTTTCCGACGTGGTGAAGGATTTGGACGAAATGACCACGAGCGTGCGGCGCGGGTCCAGCCCGGCCACGGCGTCATGGAAGGCATGGCCGCAAATGTTGGACACGAAGCGGATCTGCCGGCGCTGCTGCGGTCCGCCGAAGGCCTGCACCGCCAGGCGCGGGCCCCAGTCGCTGCCGCCGATGCCAATGTGCAGGACGGTGGAGAAGTCCGCCGTCTGGTCCACGCGCCGCACGAAGTCGGTCATGCGCGAATACTCGCAGACGGAATCCGCGTCCTGCCCTTCCGGCTGCTCGCGGGTCCGCCCGGCGCGCAGCGCGGTGTGCCATGCCGCACGGTTCTCAGTCCAGTTGACCGGTTCCCCGGAAAACAGCGCACGGCGCGCCTCTTCCAGTCCGCGCGCCTGCAAAAGCGCCTGACCCGCGCCGTCCAGCGATGCCGACTGGCGTTGCATGGTCAAGTCCACGCACAATCCTGCCGCTTCGATCACCTTGAGCGCACTGGCGTCCAGTTCAGCGTTTTGCGCAGCCTGCGCGAAAGCCACCCACTCCGGGCTGTTTGCCAGTCCGGAGTCTGCCCTTAACGCCTCAATCGCCTGTTGAGCCTTTCCCATCGCGTGATGCTCCTTAGAACGGTAAACGAATGTGAGGTGCAATGCGCCTGAACGCCTTGCGGAAGTCCTCCTCGATACGAGCCAGCGCGGCCACGTTGTCTCCTTCGAACCGCAGTACCACGGTCGGTGTCGTGTTGGACGGGCGCGCGAGGCCAAAGCCGTCGGCGTAGTCCACACGTATCCCGTCGAGCTCGTTGATGGACACTGCGCCGGGGAATTCCCCTTGATCGCGCAGCGCCTGCACCAGCTCGACGCCTTCCGTGGTCTCCAGTTTCAATTCGGGGGTGGCGCAGGACTGGGGCAAGCTTTCCAGCAATGCCGAGGGGTCCGGCGCCGACGAGAGGATTTCCAGCAGGCGGGCGGCGGCGTAGATGCCGTCGTCAAAGCCATACCAGCGCTCCTTGAAGAAAATGTGGCCGCTCATCTCCCCAGCAAGTAGCGCTCCCGACTCGCGCATCTTGGCTTTGATCAGGGAATGCCCTGTCTTCCACATGGTCGCCTTGCCGCCCGCCTCGGTGATGGCGCGGGCCACGTGGCGGCTGCATTTGACGTCGTAAATGATCTCGGCGCCCGGGTTGCGCGCCAGCACGTCGCGGGCAAACAGGATCAGCTGGCGGTCCGGCCAGATGATCTGTCCCGATTTTGTAACGACCCCCAGCCGGTCACCGTCGCCGTCGAACGCCAGACCGACCTCGCAGTCCGAATAGCGCAGGCAATAGATAAGGTCCTGCAGGTTGTGCGGATCGGCCGGATCGGGGTGGTGCCCCGGAAACGAGCCGTCCACTTCGCAGAACAGCTCCGTCACCTCGCAGCCGAGCGCCCGGAACAGCGCCGGCGCCACCGCGCCCGCGACCCCGCTGCCGCAGTCGATGGCGATCTTCATGGGCCGCGCCATGCGGATGTCGCCCACCAGCC
>DMTA01000216.1 GCA_003454835.1 Achromobacter sp.
CGGGCGGCTCTGCACCCGCTCGGCGGCGTAGGCCAGCGCGTGCTGGTAGGCACGGTCGGCGATGGCGATGCCTTGCACGCCCACCGCGTAGCGGGCCGCGTTCATCATGATGAACATGGCGTCCAGGCCGCGGTTTTCCTGACCGACCAGATAACCCAGCGCGCCACCGGCGTCGCCGAACTGCAGCGTGCATGTCGGGCTGGCCTTGATGCCCAGCTTGTGTTCGATGGACACGCAGGTCACGTCGTTACGCGCGCCCAGCGAGCCGTCTTCATTGACCAGGAACTTGGGAACCAGGAAAAGCGAAATGCCCTTCACGCCTTCGGGCGCATCGGGCAGGCGGGCCAGGACCAGATGCAGGATGTTTTCGGCAAGGTCGTGCTCGCCATAGGTGATGAAGATCTTGGTGCCGGACAGGCGGTAGGTGCCGTCGCCCACCGGCTGCGCGCGCGTGCGGACCATGGCAAGGTCCGAGCCGGCCTGCGGCTCGGTCAGGTTCATGGTGCCGGTCCATCTGCCGGAGATCATCGGGCCGATGAAGCGCTCGCGCAGTTCCGGCGAGCCGGCAACCATCAGGGCTTCAATGGCGCCGTTGGTCAGCAGCGGGCACAGGGCGAACGACAGGTTCGCCGCGTTCAGCATTTCAGAGCAGGGCGAGCCGATCAGGCCGGGCAGCCCCTGGCCGCCGTATTCGACGGGGTGGGACAGGCCCTGCCAACCGGCGTCTGCATATTGGCGGAAGGCCTGCTTGAAGCCGGGGGCGGTGGTCACCGCGCCGTCCTGCCAGGCGCTGGGCGTCTTGTCCGCCGGATGGTTCAGCGGCGCCAGGACCTCGGCGGCGAAGTGGGCGGATTCTTCCAGCACGGCTTGCGCGGTGTCGGGCGTGGCCTCCTCGAAACCGGGCAAAGCGGCCACCTGCTGCAGACCGGCAAGATGGTTCAACACGAACAGCATGTCTTTCACGGGGGCTTGGTACGTCATGGCGTAGGCGCTCCTGGTTTTATGGGTTAAGCGGATCAGGCGGGCTTGCCGGGGTCGGCCACGTCGATGGCGGACGTGGCGCCGACGGCGGCGCGCAGTTCGAATTTCTGAATCTTGCCGGTGGAGGTCTTGGGCAGGTCACCGAAGCGTACCGCGCGCGGCACCTTGAAGCCGGACAACAGCAGCTTGCAGTGCGCGATGATTTCCTCGGCGGTGGCGGTGCAGCCGGGCTTGAGTTCGACAAAGGCGCAGGGCGTCTCGCCCCATTTGGGGTCGGGCATGGCCACCACGGCCACGGCCGCCACGGCGGGATGCCGGTAGAGCGCGTCCTCGACTTCGATGCTGGAGATGTTTTCGCCGCCCGAGATGATGATGTCCTTGCTGCGGTCCTTGATGCGGACATAGCCGTCGGCCGTCATCACGCCCAGGTCGCCGGTGTGGAACCAGCCGCCCGCAAAGGCGTCTTCGGTGGCGCGCGCGTTCTTCAGGTAACCCTTCATGCAGATGTTGCCGCGGAACATGACCTCGCCGATGGTTTCCTCATCGCGCGGCACTTCGGCCATCGTTTCCGGATTTCGCACCGACACGCCGGCCTGCAGGTGATAGCGCACGCCCTGGCGCGCGGTCAGCAGCGCGCGGCGTTCGGGGTCCAGCGCATCCCAGGCGTCCTGGTGCGCGCAGACGGCGGCCGGTCCGTAGACTTCGGTCAGGCCATACACGTGGGTCAGTTCAAAGCCGATCTCGCGCATCTTGTCGATCACCGCTGGCGCAGGGGCGGCGCCCGCCACCATGGTGCGCACGGTGTGAGAAATGCCTGCGCGCAGTTCCGCCGGCGCGTTGGCCAGCGCGCTCTGCACGATGGGCGCGCCGCAATAGTGGGTGACGCCTTCGTCGCGTATCAGGTCGAACACGGTCTTTGGGTCGAACTTGCGCAGGCACACGTTCACGCCCGCGCGCGCCGCGATGGTCCAGGCGAAGCACCAGCCGTTGCAATGAAAGAGCGGCAGCGTCCACAGGTAGACGGGATGCTTGGGCATGTCCCATTCGAGGATGTTGCTGACCGCGTTCAGGTAGGCGCCGCGGTAGTGATAGACCACGCCCTTGGGGTCGCCCGTGGTGCCGGACGTGTAGTTCAGCGCGATGGCGTCCCATTCGTCGGCGGGCGGCTTCCAGTCGTAGGTGGCGGGCGCGGCGGCCAGGAAATCTTCGTAGTCGGCGGCGCCCGGCAACGTGGCGGCGGCGCCTTCCAGGTCGTGCACCGAGATGATTTTCAGATGCGGGAATTCGGCGCGCGCGCGCTGCGCGACGTCGGCGTATTCGGTGTCGATGATCAGCGCGCGGGCTTCGCCGTGGCCCAGCATGAACAGCACGCTGGGCGCGTCCAGCCGCGTGTTCAATGTGTTCAGCACGGCGCCCAGCATGGGCACGCCGAAGTGCGCTTCCACCATGGCGGGAATGTTGGGCAGCATGACGGCCACCGTATCGCCGCGCTGGATGCCGGCCTGTGCCAGTGCGCCGGCCAGACGTTGGGCGCGCTCATAGGTCTGCGCCCAGGTGCGGCGGATCTTGCCGTGGACGACGGCCAGCTTGTGACCGTAGACCTGCGCCGCGCGGGCGATGAAATCCACCGGGGTCAGGGCTTCGTGATTGGCTTCGCGGCGCGCGAGGCCGTGATCGAACATGCCGGTCATGCTTGTCTCCAATGGGGCAGGGTCGCCCCTTATCCAGGTCCGCGGGGTTTGATCCCCGTCGCTTGCCCTAGCTTATGGCCGGCCGGAAAATGGCGTCTGTCGCCTGCATGACAGACCGCCGCCCGGCGGCGCAATCCCCAAGTTTTACACGGTTCTTCCCATGTCCGATGTTTCAAACACAGTTTCCTCAGACGAACTGCCAGCCCTGTTCCGCGCCTGCCCGTGGTTCGGTGCGCTGGATTCGCGGCACCAGGACCTGGTGCTGGCGACCTCGCGCGCGGAACACGTCGCAAGCGGGGCGTGGATTGCGCGGCGCAATGCGCCGTCGGACTACTGGCTGGGGGTGAACTGCGGGCTGCTCAAGCTGGCGATCTACAACGAGTCCGGCCGCAGTTGCACGTTCTCCGGCGTGCCGCCGGGGGGCTGGTTTGGTGAGGGCAGCGTCATCAAGCGCGAGCTGCGCAAATACGATGTGGTCGCCATCCAGCCGTCGCTGGTGATGCTGGTGCCCGCCGCAACATTCCATGCGCTGCTGTCGGCGAGCCTGCCGTTTTCGCACTTTGTCATCGGCCAGTTGAACGACCGCATGGGCGAGTTCATCGCGTCTATCCAGAACCACCGTTTGCTCGATGCCGACGCGCGCGTGGCGCAATCGCTGGCGCAGCTTTTCAACCCGCAGCTGTATCCGTCCACCGACCTGACGCTGGCGATTTCGCAGGAAGAACTGGGGTATCTGACCGGTCTGTCGCGCCAGCGGGTCAACCAGGCGCTGCAGACGCTGGCCGACCAGGGGATGCTGGCGTTGGCCTACAACCAGATCAAGGTGCTGGACCTGGCCCGGTTGCGCCAGTACGGATTGGACCAGCTCTGACTGAAATCAGCGTGCCGTGCCGGCTCGCGTCAGGTCACAAGCGGTGTCCAGCGCACGGTCCAGCGCCGCGCGCGCCAGCAGGCGGGTCGAGTCGAGCGTGGGCAGGGCGCAATTGCCGTCGTTCAGCACCAGCGGCAGTTCGGTGCAGCCCAGCACGACCGCGTCGCAGCCGTCGTCCTTCAGGCGTTCGACGATGCCTTGCAACCGCGACACCGACGCGGGCTTGATCACACCGTAGACCAGCTCGTCCATGATGATGCGGCCTAGCTGCAGGCGGTCGTCCTGCGGCGGCCGCGCGTAGTCCAGGCCACGTGCGGCCAAGGCCGCCGGGTAGACGTCGCTGTCCACCAGCCAGTGCGTGCCCAGGATGCCGATCCGCCGGTAACCGCGCGCCGCCGCCACGGCGGCGACCTCCTGCGCGATGTGCAGCCACGGCCGCGGCGAGTCCGCCACGACGCGGTCCAGCGCCTGGTGGATGGTGTTGTCCGGGCAGATCAGGAAATCCGCGCCGGCGCGGGCCAGCTTGTCTGCCGACGACAACATAAGAGCGGCAACGCCGTCCAGGTCGCGGGCGTCCAGGCAGGCGACGTAATCCGCCAGCGAATGGGTATGCAGCGAAATCTCGGGATGCGCGTGCGGACCCATGCGCTGCGCGCCTTCGGCGCACAAGGTGCGGTAGCAGAGCGCGGCGCCCTCGGCGGAGCAGGCGACGATGCCGATGTGCAGCGGCGGGGCGTTCATCCAGTCGATTCCTTCTTCAGGGTCCGGGCAGCCGGACGGCAGGGAACGGGTCGGGTCCGATCGATTGTAGGGGTGGCGACCGTTACGGTATCGCAGGGTCAAATTCACCCCGTGGCGGTGATTTATACCCGTCCGGCCAACAGTAAAAAACACCACGAAGAATCCAACGTGTTGATTCAGCGAGGTTTTTTTCTGGCACGGATTTCGCATGAGGACACGTACCCAACCAACCGCAACACAGGAGGGCGTTCCCATCATGGGTCCGTATCGGAAATTATGGTTCACGTTGATCGCCGTGGTGGCGATCACATTTGCGCTGCTCGGCTTCTACGGCGGCGAGGTCTACCGTCAGGCGCCGCCCATTCCCGGGCAGGTGGTGACGTCCGATGGCCGCGCGCTGTTCGGCCGCGAAGACATCCTGGACGGGCAGACCGCCTGGCAATCCGTGGGCGGCATGCAGCTTGGCTCGATCTGGGGCCACGGCGCGTACCAGGCGCCTGACTGGACGGCCGACTGGCTGCATCGCGAACTGACCGCCTGGCTGGACCTGGCCGCGCGCGACGAGCACGGCCAGGCCTACGCC
>DMTA01000219.1 GCA_003454835.1 Achromobacter sp.
GCCGGGGCCGGCGCCAGGTTGGCGTCCTCGGGCCCGGCCTCGGCGATGGCGGCGTCCGCGTGCGGATTGGCTGACGGCGACGGCAGCCAGCCCAGCACGGCGGCCACGCCCACCGAACACATGACGATGACGGCGATCGCCGCGGCGGCAAGCAGCGGATGCAGGCCGCGGCGCGGCGACGCGGAAGAGGTCGAAGTATTCATGACGATGCTCCATCGTAACTAACCGGCAGTGGTATAGCACCCGCGCGCGGTTTCGGCATGTTGCGATGGTGACCCTTCATTGCAGGGCAGATGGAGGGTGGACAGGGTGGGGCATTCGTGGACAATAGGCCCATGGATTCGATCACGCTGACCCAACTGGAACAGGCAATCAACTACTGGCGCAACACGTCGCCCTCAGTGGGAGAAGAATCGCGCCTGTGCCCCGAGGCAGCCGCGCTGGCCACCCCTTACGCGCTGATGATCATCAGCCATCAACGCGAAATCGCCGCCACAGACCTCGGCGATAAAGCGCGGGCGGCGCTGGCCGCCTGGGCGGCCGCAAAGGTCTGAGCAGGCTGGCAGTCAGACCTGCAATCAACCCCGCAGTTATCCCCGCAGTTATCCCTTCAGCAGCGCCTGGATGTCATGCGTCAGGGCATCGACCCCGACGTTGTTGTTGACCAGCACGCGCGATTCGCCCTTGCCGTCCAGCAGGTAGAACGCGGCCGTGTGGTCCATCGTGTAGTTGCCGTCCTTGGTGGGCGCCTTCGCGTAATACGCCTTGAACGATGCGGCGGCCTTCTTCACTTGATCGGGCGTGCCGGTCAGCCCCAGGAACCGCGGATCGAAAGCCGTGACGTACTGCTTGAGCACTTCGGGCGTATCGCGCTCCGGGTCCACCGAGATCAGCAGCACCTGCACGCGATCGGCGTCCGGACCCAGCTTCTTCATGACTTCGGTCAGTTCGGCCAGCGACGTGGGACACACGTCTGGACACTGCGTGAAACCGAAGAACACGACCACGACCTTGCCGGAAAAATCCGACAGCTGGCGCATCTTGCCGTTGTGATCGGGCAGTTCCATGGCGCGGCCCAGTTGCGTGCCGCTGATGTCGCTGCCCTTGAACACGGGTTTGCTCTCGCCACAGGCAGCCAGGGCGGCGGCGACGGCGGCAGCTGCGCCCAGTCGCAGGGCCAGCCGGCGGCTGGCGGAAAACACGGACATCAACAACCTCCAGGGGATCAGCGCAACAGCCCGACCCAGTGGTCCACCAGCAGCGCGCCAAACAGCAGCGCCAGGTAGAGAATGGAAAAACGGAACATGCTGCGGGCCAGCTCGTCGCTGTACGCGCGGTAAAGGCGCCAGGCGTAGGACACGAACATGCCGCCCAGCACCAGGGCCGACAGCAGGTAGAGTTCGCCGCTCATGCGGATGGCGTAGGGCAACAGCGTGGTCGCCATCAGCGCCAGGCTATACAGCAGGATGTGCAGGCGGGTGAACTGGTTGCCGTGCGTCACCGGCAGCATGGGCAGGCCGGCCTTGGCGTAATCGTGATTGCGATAGAGCGCCAGCGCCCAGAAGTGCGGCGGGGTCCAGATGAAGATGATGAGAACCAGCACCCAGGCTTCAGCCGGCACCGAGTCCGCGACGGTGGCCCAGCCCAGCGCGGGCGGCATCGCGCCCGACAGGCCGCCGATCACGATGTTCTGCGGCGTGCGCGGCTTGAGGATGATGGTGTAGATGATGGCGTAGCCCACGAACGTGGCGAACGTCAGCCACATGGTCAGCGGGTTGACCATGTGGTACAGCACGAACATGCCCGCGCCGCCCAACAGGCCCGACAGGCTCAGCACCTGGAACGCCGAAATGGTGCCGCGCGCCGTGGCCCGGCGCGCGGTGCGCAGCATGCGGGCGTCGACTTCCTGTTCGATCAGACAGTTGATGGCGAAAGCGGCGGCGGCCAACAGCCAGATGCCGATCGTGCCAAACAGCACACGGCGCATGTCGGGGATGCCGGGCGCCGCGAGGAACATGCCGATCACGGCGCAAAACACCGCCAGCTGCGTGACGCGCGGCTTGGTGAGAACGAGGTACTGGCGGAGCAATCCGGATTGAGGAGCGGCAAGACTGGTCATAGTGGACCTCATTTTAAACGCGCACCAAATTGGGGTCGTACCGCCCCGCCGGCTCGCGGCCGGCCGACGCCAGCCGGACCATCAACACCACCGCGGCCAGCGTCAGGCCCGCAGCGCCCCCATTGTGCAGCACGGCGATCAGCAGCGGCCACTGGAAGAAGATGGTGGTCAGTCCCGTGAAGAGCTGCGCGGCCAACAGGGCCAGCATCAGCGTGGCCGGGCCGCGCAGGCCGGGCTCGGCCGCGCGCAGCCGCCACGCCAGGATGCCCAGATAGACGAACACCACGAAGGCAAAGTTGCGGTGCACCCAGTGGATCGCCGTCAGCGCGGGCTGCGAGATCATTTCGCCGGAAGGCAGCTCGCCCAGGCCCCGGATGACGGAATAGCCGCCGTGGAAGTCCATTTCCGGCACCCACACCCCGTGGCAGGTGGGAAAGTCCATGCAGGCGAGCGCCGCGTAGTTCGTGCTGACCCAGCCGCCCAGGGTCACCTGCACCAGCAGCAAACCAAAGCCGACCGCCACCCAGGGTTTCCAGCGCGCCGCCTCGGCGCTGACCGGCAGGTGCGGACGCTCGCGCGACGACAGCCAGGTCATCAGCGCCAGCACCGACAGGCCAAAGACCAGGTGGGCCGTCACGACGGCGGGCATCAGCTTGTGGGTCACGGTCCAGGCGCCGAACGCGCCCTGCACGCACACGGCGACCAGCGTCGTGATGGCCAGCGCGGGCGAACGGCCCAGTTCGCGGCGGTAGCGCCACGCCATGTAGACGATGCCGATGATGAGCATGCCCAAGATCGCGCCGACATAGCGGTGGATCATTTCGATCCAGGCCTTGGACAGCGTCACTGGCCCGAACGGCATGGCCTGCGAGGCCTCGTGGATGTCGCCCATCGCGCCGATCGGCGTGACGCTGCCGTAGCAGCCGGGCCAGTCCGGACAGCCCAGGCCGGAATCCGTCAGGCGCACGAAGGCGCCGAACATGATGAGGTCCAGCGTCAGGAACCAGGTAAAGAAGACGAGCTTGCGATAACGCGCTTTGATGCGTTCCATATTCAAATCAAAAACCTACATTCAACCAATGCGCGAGTTGTAGACGAGCTTGCTGATGTCCTTGCGCACCCGCACGCCATCCGCCTCGGCGGGATACTGCATCATCAGGTTGCCCAGCGGATCGATCACCCAGATCGGATCCTGCAGGCCGGGCTGGCCGGCGGCCGTGTCGCGCGCCAAGAGGAACCGCGCCAGCTGATCCGGATCCACGCGCACCATCACCGTGCCTTTGTACGCCTCCAGCACCTTGTCCGGCACCACGGCGTCATCCGTGATGAACCAGACGCGCGCCAGGCGATCCACGTTTTTGCCCTGGCTGGCGTGGCTGTTGCGCGTGATGAAGAGCTTGCGCGCGCAGCTTTCGGGGCAGGCCGCGCCGTCGGCGGCCACCAGCAGCCACTTGCCCTTCAGGCTTTCCAGATCGAAGGGCTTGCCGTCCAGCGTCGTCAGACGCAGTTCGGACGCCGCGGGCATGGGCCGTTGGGGCGACAGCAGCGTACCGTAATTGCTGGAATCGGTGGGCCACCACTGCGGGTTCAGGTAGACCACGAACGCCGCGACGATGGGCGCCAGCGAGCACAGGAACACCAGCACCATGGGCGTCAGCGAACGCTTGACTGCAGGCTTGTTGGTTGGAATGTCGCGAGCCACTTTTTATCCTGGAATAGCGTTGGTCATCTGCGCGCACGCATGCGCGCCTGGGCCTGCTGGTCCACGCGCTGGCGCGTGCGACGGATGGCGCCCCCCAGCACCACCAGCCATGCAATGGCGGCGATCGCGCCAAAGGCGAACCACTGTACCGCGTACGACGTGTTCTGCTGGAAATCGACGGAAGGCTGGGGCCAGTCGCGCACCAGGCCGTCGTCGGCCTGGCCGCCCTGGCTGAGCACCGTGGGCAGAAGATTCAGTCCGGTCGCGCGGGCGTAGGCGTCCAGCGGCAGGTTCTGCACCTGCGGCACGGCGCCGCCCGCCACCGGCAGCGCCGCGGGCAGCGTCGAGGGTTGCGTT
>DMTA01000223.1 GCA_003454835.1 Achromobacter sp.
AGGAACGAACCGGCCAGCGCGGCGTCGGCCTTCTGGCCGACGTAGAGCGCCTTGTCGGCTTGACGTTCTAGCCGCCAGACGTGGCCGCCGCGCGCGGCGGCGCTGTTGTCGGCAACGAAGGGGGGCAGCCCCTGCGCGGCAAGGTCAGCCACGGAGGGCAGTGGTTCACCGGCCTGCAAGGCGAAGCCGATTTCCTCGTAGGCGACGCGCAGGTCGGCGTAGATGCCTTGTTCGCCGGGCGTCAGGTCGCGCCGCAAGTCGATCTGGGTGGCGGCGAGCGGCGCGCTTTCGGGCGGCGCTTCGCGCAGGCCGATGTAGCCGGCGGCCGCCGCGACGATGACCAGGCAGGCGCCCAGCACCGCAAGGGTTTCGTGTCCGGCGCCCGCGGGTCGGATGACTTGTGTATGCATGCTGCGAGAAGCCGGGGCTTACTGGATGTCGACGTGGTCGATCTCGACGACGTGCCCGGGACCCGCGTCGAACAGCACGTAGAACTCGCCGTTGGGCCGTTTGAACGACATCTTGGAATCCGCATCCAGTTTGCCCGGCACGATGATCTGTTCGTCGTACGAGATCACGTCCATGGTGACGCCGGCGGCGCCGCTGCCGTCGGAGAATCCGCCGGTGCACTGGATCTGTTCCTTGCCGTCGGCCTTGCATTCGGCCATTGGGTTGTGCGCCAGGGCGGTGGCGCTGGCGCTCAGCAGCGCGCCCAGCAGCGCGGCGCGAAGGCCGTTCGCGAAAATTGCATTCATCGGGATGCTCCTTGTTTCTTCAGCCACGCGACGGTGGCGGGGGAGGCCGAGGCCAGCGGCCAGGCTGCCTGGTGCACCGAGCCGTCCCAGCCTTCGGCGGTGACCCAGAGCTCGGCGTCCGGAGCGGTGCGCGGCGGAATCGGCACGGTGGCAAACGCCCGGTGCGGGCTGCCAAAGAAGATCGAGCCTGCGGCCCGCAGGCTGCGCGGTTTGCCCACGCGCACGTAGACCGCGCGGATCTGGTCCTTGCAGCCTTCGCACTGGGCCATGGTGAAGGTCTTGACCATGCCGGCCGGGTCGGACTGGGGCGGCTCGACCTTCCATTCGGCGAATTGCAGCTTCCAGGGGCCAACCTGCAGGTCGCCGGCGGGACGCTGGCCCAGTCCCATCAGCCCGCGCGACAGCGCCAGGTTGTCGAAATACTTCGGGACATAAATGATGGGCAGGATGAGCAACAGGGCGCTCAGGTGGAAGCGCCAGCGGCGCCAGAAGCTGGGTTTGGCCGCGGCGGCATCCAGGGTGGCGGTCTTGCTCATTCGGTCACCTCGCGAGCGGCGGTACGGTCTGCGCGGGCAGGGCGCAGGGCTTTGGCGGTGGCTTGCGCGGTGCGCTTGGTCCAGATCAGGAGGCCGCTGAGCGACATCATGGTCAGCAACAGGCCAAACAGGAACCACACCAGCTTCAGCCAGAAGCCGCCGAAGTCGCCGGTATGCAGCGGACGCATGGATTCGGTAAAGAACTCCAGGCCGTTGCGGTCGGACAGGCGGCGTACTTCCTCGACCGCGCCGTTGTACGGATTGATCTTGGCGTACTGGAACATCAGCGGATACGCGCCGCGGCCCGAGATGGTGATCGGGTCATACGCGTTGCCAGGGAAGAAGATGTGCTGGGTATCCAGACCGGGCAGTTCGCGCTCGGCAACGGCGACGATCTCGTCGAGCGGCAGGCGCTTGACGGTTTCACCGGCGGCAACGGTGGGCACCTGATCGCGGGCGACCACGGCCGGCACGCCCTGCGTCGAAATGGTGGTGGCCGTATCGGACAGGATGGCCTGCGCCAAAAACCAGATCGCGCTGACGGAGATCAGCAGGATGAACCAAACGGACCACAGTCCCGACAGGCGGTGGAAGTCGCCCCAGAAAATGCGGGCGCCCTGGCCGACGCGCAGACGCGGCTTCTGGAAATAGGCGCGCCAGAACCGCTTGTAGACCACCAGGCCGGTGATCAGCGACAGCAGCATCGGAATCGACAACAGCGAGACCAGATACCAGCCCCAGCTATAGCCGTTGTTGAAGGGGATCAGCAGCCAGCCGTGCAGCGCGCGCATGAACTGACGCAGGTCGAAGTTCAAGGCGGGGCCTTGCACGTGGCCGGTGTACGGGTTGACGTAGATGGAAGTGAAGCGCGCGCCCGGATAGCCGACGGTGGCGGTCAGGGCAAACTGCGATTCCTCAGGCCAGGACAGGCGCTGCACCGACGCTTGGGGTTCCTGCTTGGCAATGGAGTCCATCAGGGCCTGATAGCCCATGCGGGGCGTCTCGGCATCGGGCGCCTGGGCGCGAACGGCGGGATTGATGAGCCAGACAATTTCCTGGCTGATGACGGCGATGGTTCCAGTCGCACAGATGAAGAAAAGGAAGATCCAGATTGGCAAGGCCAGCCAACTGTGGACGAGAAACCATAATTTGGAGCGCGATGGCTTGGCCATTCAAAAGCAATCCGGTAGACGAAAGAGGTATGCCTAGTCCCCATTTCAGGGAGGCGTCAGGCGGAATTCTAGCAATAATCGTTCTCAATTGTCTTACTGCTCGTGGTTCGGACGGGGCAGCGTCAGCGCAAAGCCCCCGGAATGGGCGGTCCGATGTTTAAAATGCCGGTTTGGCGACGGTATCGCCCGTCGTCCGGAATCCTGCATGCATACCCGATCCTCCTGTCCGTCCTTACGCCCAGCCTGCGCGGCCACGTTCGCGCGGCTGTTGCTGCTGCTTCTGCTGGCGGCGCGGGCGTTCGTGCCGGTCGGGTACATGCCAGACGTCCAGGCGCTGAAGCAGGGGCGATTGCAGTTGGGCTTCTGTGCTGCGGGCGGCGGGGTGTTTCCTGGCATGCCGGGTCTGGCCGATCCGCACACCGCCCACGCCGATGCCTCGCATGACGATCACGGGCACCACGATTCTTCTAAGCACATTGCCGCCGGCCAGGAATGCCCTTTCGGACTGACCACGTACCAGGCGCTGCTCGTGCCGCCTGCCGTCACGCTGGTACCCGCGCTACTCGGGTGGCGGGTGCAGGCGCCCCGGCTGACCGACATCCCCCGGCCGCCCATGC
>DMTA01000060.1 GCA_003454835.1 Achromobacter sp.
TGGTCGGCTCGTCGAACAGCACCACCTTGGGCCGCAGCGCCAGCGACCGCGCGATGCCCACGCGCTGCTTCATCCCGCCGGAGATCTCGCGCGGCAGCTTGTTCTGCGCGGGCAACAGGCCCACGAGATCCAGCGCGGCGCGCGTGCGCTCGGCCAGCTGGGCGCGCTTTTCCGTGGCGCCGAATACCCGCTCGACCGCCAGGTGCACGTTCTGGAAACACGTCAGCCACGGCAGCAAAGAATGGTTCTGGAACACCACCGCGCGGTCGGGACCCGGGCCGGTGATCTCGCGTTCGGCGCACAGCAGCACGCCGCTCGTGGGGCGGGTCAGCCCGGCGATCAGGTTGAGCAAGGTGGACTTGCCGCAGCCGGAATGGCCGATCAGCGTGATGAACTCGCCCTGCTCGACCGTCAGGTCGATGTCGCGCAGCGCCACGAAGGCGCCCTTGCGGGTGTCGAAGGTCTGACCCACGCGTTCGATGCGTACGAATTTCTTCATGGCGCTATTCCTCGGTATAGGTGAAACGGCGGGCCAGCGCGACCAGCAGGGTTTCCAGCAGCAGCCCCACGATGCCGATCACGAAAATGGCGATGACGATGTGCTCGACTTTCAGGTTGTTCCATTCGTCCCACAGCCAGAAACCGATGCCCGTTCCGCCCGTCAGCATCTCGGCGGCCACGATCACCAGCCACGCGGTGCCGATCGACAAGCGCACACCGGTCAGCATGTAGGGCAGCACGGCGGGCAGCAGCACCTTGGTCGTGACCTTCCATTCCGACAGATTCAGGACGCGCGCCACGTTCAGGTAGTCCTGCGGCACGCGCGACACGCCGACGGCGGTATTGATGATCATCGGCCAGATCGAACAGATGAAAATCGCCCAGATCGCAGCCGGATTGGCCGCCTTGAACAGGAGCAGCCCGAGCGGCAGCCACGCCAGCGGCGACACCGGCCGCAGAAGGCTGACAATCGGCGAAAACATGGCGCGTACGGCGGCGTAGCGGCCGATCGCAAAGCCCACGGGAATGCCGACCAGCGCCGCCAACCCGAAGCCAATCGCCACGCGTTCCAGCGAGG
Source organism: Achromobacter sp. (assembly GCA_003454835.1). Lineage (GTDB taxonomy): Bacteria > Pseudomonadota > Gammaproteobacteria > Burkholderiales > Burkholderiaceae_B > Achromobacter. The sequence continues at coordinate 1,079 of DMTA01000060.1, forward strand.
CCAGCAGGTTCCAGCCGATGCCCTTGTCGTTCGGCCCGTTGTCATAGAACGGGTCCGAGAACAGTTCGACGGCCGCATGCCAGGTGACGCCGGGCGTCGGAATTTCCGGTATGCGCATCGCCACCACCTGCCAGACCAGCACAAAGAGCGCAAAGCCGGCGACCGGCCCCACGACCGCCTTCAGTGCGGATTCCAGGCGTTCCCGCCACAAGGCGGCGAATGCGTCGCCGCGGTTTGTCATCGTTACGGTAGACATTGCGAGTCCCCTTTGGTGGCGGCCGTCAGACCTTGACCTTGAAACCGTCGGCATACGCCGCGGGATTGCTGCCGTCCCAGACCACACCGTCGATCAGCTTGGACGTGCGCGTTTCGCTAGCGGGCAGCGCGACGCCCGCAGCCTGCGCGGCCTGCTTGTAGAGGTCGACGCGATTGATCTGGGTGGCGATCGCCTGGTAATCGGGATGTTCTTTGAGCAAACCCCAGCGCTTGTGCTGCGTCAGGAACCACATGCCATCGCTCAGGTACGGAAAATTGGCGGCGCCATCCGCATAGAAGCGCATGGCGTGCGCGTCCGACCACTTCTTGCCCAGGCCATCGTCGTACTGCCCCAGCATGCGGTCCACGATGACGCCCGCGTCGGTGTTGACATAGGACTTGGCGGCGATGGTCTCGGCCGTCTTGCGGCGGTTCTCGGGCGACGCGTCGATCCACTTGCCGGCTTCCAGGATCGCGGCGGTGACGGCGCGCGCGGTGTTTGGATTGCGGTTCACGAAGTCGGCGCTGGCGCCAAGGACTTTTTCCGGATGGTCGGTCCAGATGCCCTGCGATGTCACCGTGGTGAAGCCGATCTTGTCCATGATGGCGCGCGCGCCCCAGGGCTCGCCCACGCAGTAGCCGTCCATGTTGCCCACGCGCATGTTCGCCACCATCTGCGGCGGCGGCACGGTGATCACCTTGGCGTCCTTCATGGGGTTGATGCCGTGCGCGGCCAGCCAGTAATACAGCCACATCGCGTGCGTGCCGGTGGGGAAGGTCTGCGCGAAGGTGTATTCGCGCTTGTCGGCGGCCATCAGCTTGGCCAGCGATTCGCCATCGCGCGCGCCCGCTTCCAGCAGCTTGTTCGATAGCGTGATCGCCTGGCCGTTCTGGTTCAGGCTCATCAGCACGGCCATGTCCTTCTTCGGACCGCCGATGCCCATGTGCACGCCGTAGACCAGGCCGTACAGCACGTGCGCCATGTCCAGTTCGCCGTTCATGAGCTTGTCGCGCACGGCGGCCCACGACGCTTCCTTCGAGGGCGTGATCTTGACCCCGTACTTCTTGTCGATGCCCAGCACCGACGCCATCACCACGGACGCGCAGTCGGTCAGCGGAATGAAGCCGATCTTGACCTCGGTCTTTTCCGGCGCGTCTGTCCCCGCAGCCCACGCGCCGGCGCGCACCAGCGGATCGACCAGCGAAATCAGGCCGGCGCCGGCCACCGCGCGCGCCGTTCCGCCCAGCCACTTCCGGCGGCTGGCGTTGGCGATCATGTCGGCGGGCGCGGCGACGGTCGAGGCACTGCGGGTCATGGGCGTCATGGATGGTTCCTTGCGGGGTGACGGAAAAAATGGCGGCAAAAAAAAACGTCCCGCGCGCCACGGATCTTCATCCGAAGGGGCCGCGGAACGTCGTTGTTCCTTGCCGCGGGGCGCGGCGGGTTGCGTCGGGGGGCCCCCGTTG
>DMTA01000057.1 GCA_003454835.1 Achromobacter sp.
AGGATATCGCCGTGCGCCGGCAGACCGTGGTGGCGGTCACCGGCGAAGTCGATTACGTCACGGACGGATCGCGCGCGGTGCGCATTGCGGGCGGTTCGCCGCTGATGCCGCGCGTGACCGCGACCGGCTGCGCGCTCAGCGCAGTGGTCGGGGCTTTTGCCGCCGTATCGAAAGACGATCCCTACGTGGCGGCAGTGGCCGCCCTGTCGTGTTTCGGCATCGCGGGCGAGCGTGCCGCGATACACGCCGACGGGCCGGGCTCTTTCGCATGGCGATTCCTCGATGCGCTGGCCGCGCTGGACGCACATTGCCTGGTCCGCGAGTCCCCGCTGCGTTGATTTGACCCCACGCGTGTCACGGGTAGGTCACACACCGTCCCCAAAATTCTTTCCTTCAACACGGAGGAAAGACGGTGAAGCCAAACCTACGCAAGATCTTTGCAGTAACCGCCAGCTTTGCGCTGGTGGCCGGCCTGTCGGNNGGCGGCGATGACGATGACGACGACACCGCTGCGCCCGAGACCCCGCCGCAGGCCAGCGTGCCTCAAGGCACGACGCTGGACCTCGCGATCCTGGGCACGACCGACCTGCACGCCAATGTGCTGGGCTACGACTACTACAAGCTCGCCGAAGACAAGAGCTACGGCATGGACCGCACGGCCACGCTGATCGCCAATGCGCGCAAGCAGTATCCGAACACGCTGCTGCTCGACAACGGCGACACGGTGCAGGGCACGGCGCTGTCGGACTACCAGGCGCTGGTGTCGCCGGTGCAGTGTTCCGATATGATCGCGATCTACAAGCAGATGAAGCTGCTGTCGTACGACGCGGCCACGATGGGCAATCACGAGTTCAACTACGGCCTGCCCTATCTGTCGCAGATCACCAACGTGGACTTCGGGCTGGCAGGCATCACCAAGGGCACGGCACAGACCAACCCGGCGGGCGCCAAGGATTGCGCGGCCCCGGCGTTCCCGTTCGTGTCGGCCAACGTCGTGTCGGCCGCCTCCAAGCAGCCGATCTTCAAGCCTTATGTGCTGCTTGAGAAAACCTTCACGGCCACCGACAGCACCGGTAAATCCATCGACGTGCCCCTCAAGGTGGGTGTGATCGGCTTTGCGCCCCCGCCCATCATGCAGTGGGACAAGGCGAATCTGGAAGGCCACGTGGAAGTCACGGGCTGGAAGGAGACCGCGGCGCGTTACGTGCCGGAAATGAAGGCCGCGGGCGCAGACCTGGTGGTGGCGCTGGCGCACGGCGGCATCGACCTGGCCACGCCTTACAGCCCGGACATGGAAAATGGCGCGGGCTATCTCAGCCAGGTGGCGGGCATCGACGCGCTCATCACAGGCCACCAGCATCTGCTCTTTCCCGACACGAATGCCAAGTCGCAGTTTGCCGGGCAGCCGGGCGTCGAACTGGAAAAGGGCCTGATCAATGGCGTGCCGACCGTGCAGGCCGGCCAGTGGGGCAACAACCTCGGCCAGATCACGCTCAAGCTCGCATATGACCAGGGCTGGAAGGTGCAGAAGGATGCGACGCAGGTGCAGCGCATCTCCACACGCCTGACCGCCCAAAGCGGCTCCACGCCGGCGACCTACGTGACGCCGGACGCAGCCTCGCAGCAACTGGTTCAGGCCGAGCACGCCGCAACGATCGATTACGTGAAGACGCCGATCGGCCAGAGCCAGTTCGACATGGCCACGTACTACGCGTTGGCAGGCGACGTGTCCGCGCTGCAGATCGTGAACATGGCGCAGATCGACTACCTGACGGACTACATCGCCAAGAACAGCCCGTCGTACGCCGGCCTGCCGATCCTGTCGGCCGCCGCGCCCTTCAAGGGCGGGCGCAACGGTCCCGGCGACTTCACGTATGTGAAGCAAGGCAACGTCGCCATCAACAACGCCGCCGACCTGTACCTGTACCCCAACACGCTGCAAGTCGTGCGGGTCAGCGGCGACATCGTGCGCCAGTGGCTGGAAAAAACCGCCGAGCAGTTCAAGCAGATCGACCCCGCACAGGTCGCGCCGCAAGATCTGATCGACACCGGCTTTCCGACGTTCAACTTCGACGTGCTGTATGCGGCGGGCAATGCGCTGCAGTATGAAATCGACGTGACCAAGCCGAAGGGCTCGCGCATTACCGCGCTGACTTACAACGGCGCGCCGCTGGACCTGACCGCGCAATTCCTGGTGGTGACCAACAACTACCGCGCCAGCGGTGGCGGCGACTTCCCCGGCCTGGCTGGCGGCAAGGGCGACATCGTGCTGCAGGCCCCGGACGCCAGCCGCGACGTGTTGATCAGCTACATCAAGAAGAACCCCACGCTCGACCTGGCCACGTTCGGCCTGGATCGCAGCTGGCGTTTCGCGCAGGTCAGTTCGCTGGCCGGACCGGTGGTGTTTTCGTCGGTGCCTGGCACGCTGGCGATGGCCACGGCGCACGACGTGACCAACGTCTCGGTATTTGACGCCACGCCCGATCCGGTGACGCAGCTGTCGCGCTACGCGATCGATCTGACGCAGTAAGCGGGTCGATCCGGCGGGCGCCCTGCAATGGGGCGCCCCGCCATGAGGCCACCCGCAGCGGGATGCCTCGCCTCAGCGGTAATACACGCAGATGCGTTTGCCGCCGATCTCATGCACGTCGATCGGCAGTTCATACAGATCGCTCAGCACGTCCGGCCGGATCAGTTCGGCCGGCGTGCCGTGCCGGGCGATCCGCCCCTGCCGCATCGCGACAATCCGGTCCGAATAGCTGGACGCAAAGTTGATGTCGTGCAGCACCAGCACCACCGTCTTGCCCAGTTCATCCGCCGCGCGCCGCAAGGAGCCCATCATGGCGACGGCATGCTTCATGTCCAGACTGTTCAACGGCTCGTCAAGCAGCACGTAGCGCGTGTCCTGGCATAGCACCATGGCAACGAACGCGCGCTGGCGCTGGCCGCCGGACATCTCGTCCAGATAGCGGTCCGCCAGCGGTTCCAGGTTCAGATACGCAATGGCCTGATCGATGTGGACCTTGTCGTCCATGGTCAGCCGCCCGCCCGTATGCGGGTAGCGGCCAAACGCCACCAGATCCCTCACCGTCAGCCGCAGCGGCAAGTGGTTGTCCTGCCGCAGGATGGCCAGGCGACGCGCCAGATCGCGGCTGTCGGCGCGCGTGACGTCCAGGCCTTCCACCATGACCCGCCCCGCGCTCATCGGCAGCAGCCGGCTGACCATGGACAGCAACGTCGACTTGCCTGCCCCGTTCGGCCCGATGATGGCGGTGACGCCGCCGGCCGGCAGGTCCAGGGTGACGTCGTCGATCACGACGGTGTCGCCGTATTGCTTGCTGACGTTCTGGATTTCTATCATCGGCGCCCCCTGCGCAAGATCAGGACGAGGAACATCACGCCGCCCACGAATTCAATCACCACGCTCACTGTGGTGTTCAGCCCCAGCACACGCTCCAGCAACGTCTGCCCGCCCACCAGGAAGATGACGCTGAGCAGTGTCGCGGCCGGCACGGTGTACCGGTGCCTGTCCGAGCCCATCGCCTGATAGGCCAGGTTGCTGACCAGCAGACCGAAAAAAGTCACGGGACCGACCAGCGCCGTCGACACGGACACCAGCACCGCAATGGCCGCCAGCGTCACCAACAACGTGCGGCGGTAGTCCACGCCCAGATTCAGTGCAATGTCGCGGCCCAGCGCCAGCACGTCGTAGCGCCGGCGCATTCGCCAGACGAAGAACGACGCGGTGCACACGGCGCCGAAAGCGATCGGCAGCAGCTCGACGCGCACCGAATTGAAGCTGGCGAACATGCGGTCCTGCAGCACCAGGAATTCATTTGGGTCTATCAGCCGCACCACGAAGCTGGACAGGCTGCGAAACAACAGCCCGAAGATGATGCCTACCAGCATCATCAAATGCAGGCTGCGCACGGCGTCGGAAAACAGCCACCGGAACAGCAGGCACGCGAACGCCGTCATCGCACACACTTCCAGCAGGAAAGCCGCGACAGGATGACTGGCGGTTGCCGCAGCCTGCCCGAAACCGAACACCACCACCGCCTGGATCAGCAGGTACAGGGCATCGAAGCCCATGATGGCGGGCGTAAGGATCCGGTTGTGCGTGATGGTCTGGAACAGCACGGACGACACCGCCACCGCGTACGCCACCAGCAGCATGGCCAGCAGCTTGCCGCCGCGAAAGGGAATGACGAACGACCATTGGCCATTCGCACCCAGCGTCATGAAAGCGACGATGCAAAGCAGCGCGCCGGCGCCCAGCGCGGCAAGACGCCACGTCTGCGGCGCGCGCGGGGCCACGCGGGAAGTCGAGGCGATTTCAGCCAAGGCGGCTCCTCCGCGTGCGCAGCAGCCACAGGAACAGGATGCTGCCCAGCACGCCGACCACCGTTCCAATGGGAATCTCGTAGGGGTGGATGACCAGCCGGCCGATGATGTCGCAGGCCAGCACGAACACGCCGCCCAGCAACGCGACCCACGGAATGGCGCGGCGCATGTTGTCGCCCAGCACCAGACTGACGGCGTTGGGCACGATGAGGCCCAGGAACGGAATGCTGCCGGCCGTTACGACCACGACAGCCGAGATGGCGGAAACGATCAACAGGCCGACCAGCGTCAGCCGTGCATGATTCAGTCCCAGATTGGACGCGAACTCGCGGCCCATGCCCGCCACCGTGTAGCGGTCGGCGGCGGCGTAGGCCGCGCAGGCCAGCGCAAAGCCGATCCAAAGCAGTTCATAGCGGCCGCGCAGCACGCCGGAGAAGTCGCCGGTGGTCCACGCGTGCAGGGACTGCAACAGGTCGAAGCGGTACGCCATGAAGGTCGTGACCGCCTGGATCACGCCGCCCAGGATCAGCCCGATCAGCGGCACGATGAACGGCGTGCGCAGCGGCACGCGGCGCAGCAGGGCCAGAAACAGCAAGGTGCCCGCCAGCGCAAAACCTGTGGCCGTCACCATCTTGCCGATCACGGACGTATCGGGCGCCAGCAAGGTGACCACCAGGATGCCGAGGGTGGCGGATTCGACGGTGCCGGCCGTCGTGGGCTCAACAAAGCGGTTGCGCACCAGCATCTGCATGATGAGGCCGGCGACCGCCAGCGCCGTGCC
>DMTA01000056.1 GCA_003454835.1 Achromobacter sp.
CCGGCGACCCCGCCGCCGTGCTCGCCGGTCAGGCCGGCGCGGGCGATGCCGCCTACGTGGACCAACTGCGTGTCGCCTTCGGGCTGGACAAGCCGATCCTGACGCAGCTCCTGCTTTATCTGAAGGGTGTGGTGCAGCTGGACCTGGGCTTTTCGTACCGCAACCACGTACCGGTGCTGGACCTGATCGTCGAGCGCCTGCCCGCCACGTTCCTCCTGATGTCGTGCGCCTTTGTGTTTTCCATCGTGCTGGGCGTGCTGCTGGGCGTGGTGGCGGCCAAGGCGCGCTATCGCAACAAGCGCCGCTGGATCGATAGCTCGGTGATGACCGGCGCCCTGCTCCTGTACGCCACGCCGCTCTTCTGGTTGTCGCTGATGGGCATCCTGCTGTTTTCGGTGGTGCTGGGCTGGCTGCCGGCGTTCGGCATGGAAACCGTGGGCGCCAACCTGACCGGCTGGGCGCGCGCGGGCGACATCGCCCTGCACCTCATCCTGCCGACCGTGACGCTGGGCTGCTTCTTCATGGCCGTCTACGTGCGGCTGACGCGCGCGTCGATGCTGGAAGTGATCGGCATGGACTTCGTGAAGACGGCCCGCGCCAAGGGCGTGAGCCCCAGCCGTGTGATCCGCGCGCACGTGCTGCGCAACGCGCTGCTGCCGGTCATTACGTTTGCCGGCATCCAGCTCGGGCAGATGGCGGGCGGCGCGGTCCTGACCGAAACCGTCTTCGCGTGGCCGGGCATCGGACGCCTGATGTTCGACGCCCTGCTGCAACGCGACTACCAGCTTCTGCTGGGCATCTTCCTGGTCACGTCCATCATGGTTGTCGTCTTCAACCTGTTGACCGACGTGCTGTACCGCCTGATCGATCCGCGCATCGGCGCGGGCGCGCAGCAAGGAGCTTCCGCATGAAGTCATTCGCCCAACGTTACATGCGCAATTACGGGGCGGTGGCCGGCCTGGTCATCATGCTGATCGTCGTGGCCGTGGCCCTGGCGGCGCCGCTGCTGTACGAGGAATCGCCGTGGATGATGGTGGCCGATCCGCTGATCCCGCCGTTCACCAATGCGGACTATCCGTTCGGCACGGACATGCTGGGCCGCGACATCACGGCCGGCCTGGTCTGGGGCGCGCGCGTGTCGCTGATGGTGGGGCTGCTGTCGACCGCCGTGGCGCTGCTGTTCGGCATCCTGGTGGGTTCCGTGGCCGGCTATTGCGGCGGCCGCGTGGACGATGCGCTGATGCGCTTCACCGAATTCTTCCAGACCATTCCGCAACTGGCGATGGCCGTGGTGCTGGTGGCCATCCTGAGTCCGTCGGTGTATTCGATCATGGGCGCGATCGCCGTGGTGTCATGGCCGCCGGCCGCGCGGCTGGTGCGGTCGGAGTTCATGACGCTCAAGCAGCGCGAGTTCGTGCAGGCGGCCATCGTCATTGGCCAGACGCCGGCGCGCATCGTGGGCACGCAGATCCTGCCCAACGCCATGTCGCCCATCATCGTGTCGGCCTCGTTCATGGTGGCGACCGCCATCCTGACCGAGTCGTCCCTGTCGTTTCTGGGGCTGGGAGACCGCAACCTGATGAGCTGGGGCTTCATGATCGGCGCGGCGCGCACGATGATCCGCGAAGCCTGGTGGATGAGCGTGTGGCCCGGCGTCGCCATCTTGCTGACCGTGCTGGCCATCAACCTGATCGGCGAAGGCCTGAACGACGCCCTCAACCCGCAACTGCGCAAGCGCGGCGAATAGGAGGCCGGCATGAATCCAACCCCAGAATCGACGCCGCTGCTGTCCATCCAGAACCTGACCATCGCGCTGCCCAAGGGCGGCGACCGCGCCTACGCAGTGGAAAACGTCTCGTACGACATCCGCGCCGGTGAGATCCTGTGCATCGTCGGCGAGTCCGGCTCGGGCAAGTCCATGAGCGCCAACGCCATCATGGGACTGCTGCCCGACTACCTGACGCCGCAGCGGGGCCGCATCCTGTTCCGCGGCCAGGACCTGCTGCAGCTGGACGAGCCGGCGCTTCAGGCCATGCGCGGCAAGGACATGGCGATGATCTTCCAGGAGCCGCTGTCGGCCCTGAACCCGTTGATGACGGTGGGCGAGCAGATCAGCGAGGTGATGCGCGTGCATGACGCCTACCCGGGCGCCGAGCGCCTGAAGCGCACGCTGGAGCTGCTGGATTTTGTGGGCCTGCCGGACCCGGCGACGCTCTATCACGTCTACCCGTTCCGGCTGTCCGGCGGCCAGCGCCAGCGCGTGATGATCGCGATGGCGCTGGCGCTGGAACCCGCCCTGTTGATCGCGGACGAGCCCACGACCGCGCTGGACGTGACGACGCAGGCGCAGATCCTGGCGCTGATCGCGCGCATCCAGAAAGCCAAAGGCATGGGCGTAATGTTCGTCACGCACGACTTCGGCGTGGTGGCCGAGATCGCCCATCGCGTGGCCGTCATGGAGAAAGGCATTCTGGTCGAGCAAGGCCCGGCCGACGAAGTGCTCAACCGTCCGCGTCATCCGTATACCCAGCGCCTGATCGCAGCGGTGCCGCACCGGCGTGGCGAGGAGCGTGCCGGGATCGCGGACGACAGACCGGTCCTGGAAGTAAAGGACCTGAAAAAGACCTACGTGATCGGCCATGGCTGGCTGGGCAACAAGCGCGAGGTGCATGCGGTGGACGGCGTGAGCTTTGCCGTGCGGCGCGGCGAGACGTTGGGCATCGTGGGCGAATCCGGGTCCGGCAAGTCCACCATCGGCAAATGCCTGCTCAAACTTGTCGGCATCAATGGCGGTCAGTTGCTGTTCAACGGGCAGGACATTGCCACGCTGCCCGAGTCGCGCTTTCGACCGATGCGACACGAGATCCAGATGATCTTCCAGGACCCGTTTGCCTCGCTCAACCCCCGGCACACCGTGGGCCGCATCATCAGCGACGGCCCGGTCGCCAACGGCGTGACGCGCGCGCAGGCCGAGGCCCGGGCGCGCGAACTGCTGTCGCTGGTGGGAATGGACCCGTCCGCCTTCGACCGCTATCCGAATCAGTTTTCGGGCGGGCAGCGCCAGCGCATCGGCATTGCGCGCGCGCTGGCGCTGGAACCCAAGGTGCTGGTGGCCGACGAATCGGTGTCCGCGCTGGACGTGTCGGTGCAGGCGCAAGTCATCAACCTGCTGATGGACCTGCAGCGCGACCTGGGGCTGACCTACGTGTTCATCTCGCACGACCTGAGCGTCGTGCGGCACATCAGCCACCGCGTGGCCGTGATGTACCTGGGCAAGATCGTCGAGATCGGCACGCGCGACGCGATCTTCGACCGCCCCGCGCATCCGTACACGCGCGCGCTGCTGNNCACGCGCCAGCTGATCGCCGCGGTGCCGGGCCAGCATTGGGATCCGACCAAGGCGCAGGCCGCCTGACCGCAACCCCGTCATCGCCATACAGGAGAACCCCTTATGCAACGCCCCGCCGCAGTGCCCACCGTGCAGATCGACAACGAGCAGGTCACCGTCACCGAATGGCGCTTTCCGCCAGGCGGCGAGACGGGTTGGCACCGGCACGGCATGAACTACGTGGTGGTGCCGCAGACCACCGGCCCGCTGCTGCTGGACACGCCCAACGGCCAGGTCACCAGCCAGCTGACCACCGGCGTGGCGTACTACCGGCCGGTCGGCGTCGAGCACAACGTCATCAATCCCAGCGACACGGAATTCGTGTTCGTCGAGATCGAACTGAAGCGGGCATGAGCCCCGCGCATTTGGCACTGACCGGGACCGTCCGAGCGAGGATATCCATGAAGGCGTTTTTCTCCGAAGAACAATTGCTGCATTCGCCCCGCCAATTCATGCGGCTGGGCCGCATCAGCGCCCCCACCGATCTGCCGTCGCGCGCCGAGAGCCTGCAGCACGCGCTGGCGGCCCGCGGCATCAAGGTC